>NZ_JBYTCN010000001.1:397789-451690 GCF_058790335.1 Rhodanobacter sp. FW101-FHT13A11
CTGTAGGAGCGCACCCTGTGCGCGATGCTCTTCGCGCAATGAACATCAGGGCATCGCGCACAGGGTGCGCTCCTACGGGACACGCGGCGTTTTACGCGCATACGAGGTAAGCAGACATGTGGTATTTCTCATGGATCCTCGGGCTGGGCCTGGCCTGCGCCTTCGCGATCCTCAATGCGATGTGGTACGAGGTACACGCCGCCGACGAGGCGAACCGACTGCGCGAGGATTCCGAACTGCCGGACGAACTGACCTAGCGCCGCTGACCTAGCGTCCGGCCAGCAACGCCTCGATCGCCTCGGCCTCCTTCGGCACGGCGGCGGTCAGCACCTCGTTGCCGTCGCGGGTCACCGCCACGTCGTCCTCGATGCGGATGCCGATGCCGCGCCAGCGCTCGGCCACCGAGCGGTCGTCCGGCGGCACGTACAGGCCCGGCTCCACCGTCAGCACCATGTCCGGCTCGAGCAGGCGCGATTCGCCGTCGACCCGGTAGTCGCCGACGTCGTGCACGTCCAGCCCCAGCCAGTGGCCGGTCTTGGCCGGGAAATAGCGCTGGTAGCTGCCGTCGGCGATCGCCGCGTCGGCCTTGCCCTTGAGCAGGCCCAGCTCGCACAGGCCTTCGGCCAGCACGCGCACCGCCGCCGTGTGCGCGGCGCCGAACGGCCGCCCCGGCCGCACCTCGTCGATCGCCGCCAGCTGGGCGGCCAGCACCACTTCGTACAACGCGCGCTGCTCGCGGCTGTAGCGGCCGTTGACCGGGAACGTGCGGCTGATGTCGGATGCGTAGCAGTCCAGTTCGGCGCCGGCATCGATCAGCAGCAGCTCGCCGTCGCGCAGCGCCGCGCGGTTGCTCTGGTAATGCATCACGCAAGCGTTCGCGCCGCCGGCGACGATCGGCGGAAACGCCGGCACCGCGCCGCTGCCGCGCACCACCCGCAGCAGCTCGGCCTCCACCTCGTACTCGTGGCGGTCCGGCGTGGCGATCTGCATGGCGGCCAGGTGCGCGTCTGCCGCGATCGCGGCGGAGGCGCGCATCAGCTTCAGCTCGGCGCGCGACTTGTACAGGCGCAGGTCGTGCAGCAGGTGGCCGAGCGCCACGAATTCCTTCGGCACCACGCCGCCGCCGCGCAGCTGGCGCAGGCGGCGCATCCAGCCGAGCAGGCGCGCGTCGAAATCCGGCTCGCGGCCGAAATGGCAGTACACGCGGCCGCGGCCCTCGATCATGCCGGGCAGGATGTCGTCGATATCCTCGATCGGGAACGCATCGTCCATGCCGTAGCCGGCCACCGCCTGCTCGGTGCCGATCGACGGGCCGTGCCAGCGCTCGCGCGCCGGATCATGTTCGCGGCAGAACAGCACCGCCTCGCCATGGCGGCGCCCCGGCAACAGCGCCAGCACCGCGTCGGATTCGGGAAAACCGGCCAGGTAATGGAAGTCCGAATCCTGCCGGTACGGCCATGCCGCGTCGGCGTTGCGCATGCGCTCGGGGGCGGCGGCGACCAGCACCACGGCGTCCTCGCCGGCCATCTGCATCAGCTGGCGGCGGCGCCGCGCGAACTCGTCCGGCCCGATCGCCAGCGCGGCCAGCTTCGAGGCAAGGGGGATCAATGCACGCTGCCGCTGCCGGACGGGTCGGGCGCCGCGCATTCGGTGTACAGCAGCATCGCGGCGACGCGCACGAACTCCTGCACCTCGATCAGCGCATCCTCGTCCTCCGCCTCGTCGCCGAAATCGAACGACGAGCCGGCCACCGTGCCGAGGTCGCGCAGCACTTCCTGCGCCTCGTCCGACAGTTGCGCGTGCGCCGCGGTGCCGGCCAGGCCGAAACCGCCGAGGAAGCCGCGGCACCAGTCGACCATCGCCTCGACGCGTTCGGCCAGCGGACGGTCGTCCTCCGGCAGCAACGGCTCGAAGCCCAGCTCGGGATCGGCCAGCTCGGTTTCGCTCTGCCGCGCCAGCCGGTCCAGCAGGGCCAGGTCGTCCGCGCTGGCGTCGGTCGCCTCGCCGTCGAGCTGCAACGCGGCCAGCACCGTGGTGCCGCGCAGCGAGCCGCCGCCGGCCAGGTAGCCGCACAGCGAGCCGTGCAATTCGCTGGCCGTGGTGCCCAGGCGCAGGCGCCCGGCCAGCGCGTCGATGTCGTCGTGGCCCACCAGCCCCGGTGCCGTCATGGCGTTGCTCCATCAGGAAATGGCCGCCAGTTTAATGCAGCGCCGACCCCGTCACCGACCCGGCTGATTTCCGCTGGCGTCCTGTTATAGTTTTGGACATGAGCACGCCCGAGTCCGTCCAGACCGATCCGGTCCATCAAGAGTTGGCCGCCCTGGCGCAGCAGCTTGACCGGCTGCTCGACACGGTGCGTCGTCTCACCGAGGAAAATCGCAGCCTGCGCCAGAGCCAGGAACAGTTGTCCGGCGAACGCGCCGGCCTGCTGGCACGCAACGAACAGGCACGCAGTCGCGTCGAGGCGATGATCCAGCGGCTCAAATCGCTTGAAAGCAACGGCTGATAGAAACCATGTCCAGCAGTGAACCGGTCGCGCTGCGACTGATCGACCGAGAATTCCTGATCGCCTGCGCGCCGGAAGAGCGCGAGGGGCTGCTCGAGGCCGCCGGCTTCCTCGACCGCAAGATGCGCGAGCTGCGCGCGAACGCGAAGGCGCCGAGTTTCGAGCGGCTGGCGGTGCTCACCGCGATCAGCGTGGCGCACGAATTCCTCAGCCTGCGCAAGCAGCACGACAACCAGGAACGCCGCCTCAGCGACGGCCTCGCCGCGCTGCGAAGCAAACTTGATGCCGCGCTCGACGGCGAGCCGACCCGGCGCTGACCGCTGCGCCCGCATGAACCCGGCCGGCGTCGGCAGTGGCACATTCCGGAACAAGCGCCTAAAATCGTCCACGGCGTTTTCTGCGATGTGCGCCAGCACACTCTTACATTTGCCTTGTTCCTAAATACGGCCCCGGGTCGGCTTCACATCGGCTGTTGTGCATGTCCGCCGCGCGCGGAAAGCCTTGAGGCCATGTAGTCCTCCCACCTGATCCATCGTGGATCAAGGTCGTTCGGTGGGCAGCGGCATCGCGGTTGACGCCACCTCTTCCCGCCGCCCCGTTCGTCACGTGACGAACGGGGCGCACCACGACGGAGCTGCGCGAAACGTGGACGCCCTCGCCCGACGACGCGAGCTTCGCCAGCGCCTGGCCGGTCAACGCCGCGCCCTGCCGCCGACCGAGCGCATCGCCGCCGCCCAGGGCCTGCGCCGCAGCCTCGAGCAGTTGCCCGAGTACCTCACCGACACGCGCGTGGCCGGCTACTGGGCCAGCCACGGCGAGCTGCCGCTGAACCTGGCGATCGCGCCGCTGGCTGGTCGCGGCCAGCAGTTCCTGCTGCCGGTGATCGGCCAGAACAAGCACCTGCGCTTCGCGCCCTGGCAGTCCGGCGACGCGGTGCAGCCGAACCGCTACGGCATCCCCGAGCCGGTCGCGCCGACCGAACTGCTGGAGCCGTTCCAGCTCGACCTGGTATTGGTGCCGCTGCTGGGCTTCGACCGCCGCGGCAACCGTCTCGGCCACGGCGGCGGCTACTACGACCGCAGCTTCGCCTTCCTCAACGAGCAGGTGCGCCCGACCGAACCGCTGCTGGTCGGCATCGGCTACGCGTTCCAGGAATTGCCCGAGGTCGACGAGGAGCACTGGGACGTCCCGCTCGACTTCATCGCCACCGAGCGCGAACTGATCGACTGCCACGCGCCCGCCCCCCATCCGGAGACCGCCGCGTGAACCACTGGCTGATGAAGTCCGAACCGGACGCGTTCTCGATCGACGACCTGAAGCGCAAGAAGCGGGAAGCCTGGGACGGCGTGCGCAACTACCAGGCGCGCAACTTCATGCGCGACGGCATGCGTCCTGGCGACAAGGTGTTCTTCTACCACTCCAACTGCGCCGTGCCCGGCATCGTCGGCATCGCCGAGGTGGCCACGGACGCCTACCCCGATCCCAGCCAGTTCGACCCGAAGAGCAAGTATTTCGACCCGGGCAGCTCGCGCGACAACCCGCGCTGGATGCTGGTCGACGTGAAGTTCGTGAAGAAACTCAAGCGCACGATCAGCCTGGACGAACTGAAGAACGATTCCGCGCTGGCCGAGATGCCGCTGCTGCGCAAGGGCAACCGGCTGTCGGTGATGCCGGTCGACACCGCCCACTGGAAGTACATCCTGGCGCTGGAATGAGCGCCGCCCGACCACCCTCCACCGGAATCCACCGATGAGCAACGCAAACGAGAAGAAGCTGGCTGGCGAAGCCGCGATCCGCTACGTCGAAGACGGTGCCGTCGTCGGCGTCGGCACCGGCTCCACCGTGGCGTTCTTCATCGACGCGCTGGCCGACCTGAAGCATCGCATCCAGGGCGCGGTGTCCAGCTCGGAACAGTCCACGGCGCAGCTGAAGAAGCTGGGCATCCCGGTGCTCGACCTCAACGCCACCGGCCCGTTGACGCTCTACGTCGACGGCGCCGACGAATGCGACCCGTACAAGCGCCTGATCAAGGGCGGCGGCGCCGCGCTGACCCGCGAGAAGATCGTGGCGGCGGCCAGCGAGAAGTTCGTCTGCATCATCGATGCCAGCAAGCGGGTCGAGCTGCTCGGCAAGTTCCCGGTACCGATCGAGGTGATCCCGATGGCGCGTAGCCTGATCGGCCGCGAAGTCGTCAAGCGCGGCGGCCACCCGGTGTGGCGCGACGGCGTGGTCACCGACAACGGCAACTGGATCATCGACGTGCACGGCTGGCAGATCGTCGATCCGGCCGCGCTGGAAAGCGAGCTGAACCAGCTGCCCGGCATCGTCACGGTCGGCCTGTTCGCGCGGCGGCCGGCCGACGTGGTGCTGGTCGGCGACAGGGAGATGTGATCCGCTGCGCCGTCGTCCACGAAAACGGCCCGCACGGGCCGTTTTTTGTTTCGGCGCCGGCCGCCTTATGGCGCCGGCCGCGGCTTCAGCCCGTCGCGAAAACGCAGGTACCGCGCGGAATGGCGCGCCTCGCGCAGGCGCCGTGCGTGCGCCGCGAGGATGTCGCCGCGGGTGATGATGCCGACCAGCTTGTGCGGGTCGTCCTTGCTCACTACCACCAGCCGGCCCACGCTCTCGGCGACCATGTGGTCGGCCGCCTCGCGCAGCGAATGGCTTTCGCTGACCGCGATCGGCGGCCGCGTGACGAGTTCGCTCAAGGTCAGCGTGTAGTGCCACTGCGGATCGAGCAGGCTGCGCCGGGTCAGCACGCCCTGCACGTGGCCGCGCTCGTCCACCACCGGATAACCCTGGTGCTGCGCCTGCGGCAACTCCTCGGCCAGCCAGCGGCGTACCTCGGCCAGCGTCTGGCTGGCCTTGAGGGTCACCACGTTGCGCGAACAGGCCTCGTCCACGCCGACCTGGTCGAGGTAATCGGCCACGTATTCAGACGGCACGCGCACGCCGCGGCGCACGATCTTCTCGGTCATGATGGTGTTGCGCATCATCAGCGCCGAGATCAGGTAGGCCGCGGTGCAGCCGCCCAGCAGCGGCAGCAGGCCGACCGGCTGGCCGGTGGTCTCGAACGCGAACACCACCGCGGTGAGCAGCGCGCGCGAGGCGCCGGCGAAGATCGCCGCCATGCCGACCAGCGCGGCGATGCGCGGATCCATGCCGATCTGCGGCGCCAGCGCGGCGATGCCGATGCCGATCGACGCGCCCAGCGCGCCGCCGATGGTGAACAGCGGCGCCAGCGTGCCGCCGGAGGTGCCGCTGCCCAGCGCGATCGACCAGGACAGGAACTTCATCACGCACAGGAACGCCAGCGCGGCCAGGGTCAGCCGGCCGTTGAGGATGTTCTCGATGTTGGTATAGCCCACGCCCAGCGTCAGCGGCGCGAAGTAGCCCACCACGCCGACCACCACGCCGCCGAGCGCCGGCCACCACATCCAGTGGATCGGCAGCTTCTCGAACCAGTCCTCGATGCCGTACACGAGCCGCGTGGTCCACACGCTGACCACGCCGATCAGTGCGCCGATCAGCACGTACAGGAACAGCGCCATCGCGCCGGGCGCGGCCAGCACCGGCATCTGGAACACCGGGGTGGTGCCCTGCAGCAGGTAACGCATGCCGGTGGCCGCGACGCAGGCCAGCGCCACCGGGATCAGCGAGCGCGGGCGCAGTTCGAACAGCAGCAGTTCCACCGCCAGCACCACCGCCGCGATCGGCGCGGAGAACACCGCCGCCATGCCGGCCGCCGCGCCCGCCGCCAGCAGCACCTTGCGCTCGCTGCCGGTGACCTTGAGCACCTGGCCGATGAACGAGCCCAGCGCGCCGCCGGTGGCGATGATCGGGCCCTCGGCGCCGAACGGGCCGCCGGTGCCGATCGCGATCGCCGAGGAGATCGGCTTCAGGAACGTGATCCGCGGCGGGATCTTCGATTCGTTCAGCAGCACCTGCTCCATCGCCTCGGGAATGCCGTGGCCACGGATCGCGCGCGAGCCCCAGCGCGCCATCACGCCGACGATCAACCCGCCGGCCACCGGCACCAGCACCACCCACCAGCCCAGATGCGGCACCGCGTCGGCGGGCGACGAAAACGCGGTGGACCAGCGGCCGTAGAACGCCAGGTTCGTCACCACGCCGATCAGCGCGGTCAGCAATTTGGCGATCAGCGCCGCCAGCACGCCCAGCACGATCGACACCGCGGTGATCCGCAGGACGCGCCGGTCGACCAGGGTCGATCGGCGCGGCATCTTCGCCGCGTCCAGGCTCATGCCCATCGTCGGCGCAAGCGGCAGGGCGTCGGTGCTGCCTTCGGTTTGCACGGCCGGACGACCCGGCTCGTTTTCGCTTGCAATCATGGATCAGCCCGCGGGGACAAAGCCGCAGATTTTACGCTGCGGCGGCGCAAAACCGAAGGGCGGAAGTCCATGAATTGACTCGCAATTTCATGCGCCATCCGCGACGATGCGCCGACCACGGGCAACGAAAAAGCCCGCCATGAGGCGGGCTTTGGTGCCGAAGCGCCGCAGCTGCGGCGGCATCGGCGTCTGGATTGGCAGCCCCGGATGGATTCGAACCACCGAATGCCTGAGTCAGAGTCAGGTGCCTTACCGCTTGGCGACGGGGCTAGGAAGCTCAGTTTAGCGCTTCGAGAACTGCGTGGCGCGACGTGCCTTGTGCAGACCGACCTTCTTGCGCTCGACCTCGCGGGCGTCGCGGGTCACGAAGCCGGCCTTGCGCAGCGGCGACTTCAGGCTTTCGTCGTACTCGATCAGCGCGCGGGCGATGCCCAGGCGGATCGCGCCGGCCTGGCCGGTGATACCGCCGCCGGCGACCGTCACCTTGATGTCGAACTTGTCGGTGCTCTGGGTCAGTTCGAGCGGCTGGCGCACGATCATGCACGAGGTCTCGCGGCCGAAGAACTGCTCGAGCGACTTGCCGTTGACCACGATTTCGCCCTTGCCCTTGCGCAGGAACACGCGAGCGGCGGAGGTCTTGCGGCGGCCGGTGCCGTAATTCTGCTGGATCGTCATGAGGGTTCCTTAGATTTCCAGCGCCTGCGGCTGCTGTGCGGTATGCGGATGCTCGGCGCCACCATAGACCTTGAGCTTGCGGTACATCTCGCGGCCCAGCGGGTTCTTCGGCAGCATGCCCTTGACGGCGATCTCGATCACGCGCTCCGGGTAGGTCGCCAGCAGGTCCTTCAGGCTGGTGGTCTTCAGGTTGCCCACGTAGCCGGTGAAGCGGTGGTACATCTTGTCGTCCAGCTTGGCGCCGGTGACCGCCACCTTCTGCGCGTTGACCACCACGATATAATCGCCGGTGTCGCAGTGCGGGGTGTATTCCGGCTTGTGCTTGCCGCGCAGGCGACGGGCGATCTCGGTCGACAGGCGACCGAGCGTCTTGTTCGTGGCATCGACCACGAACCAGTCGCGCTTGACGTTGTCGGCATTGGCGCTAAACGTTTTCATTTCAGAATACCTGTCTGCCGCCGTGAGGCGGTACGCATGATTCAGGAAAGCATGCTTCGGTGGAACAAAGGCGCGAGATGATAGCGGAGCCGTCATCCATGGCGCAAGCCCACCGGCCGGCGAGCTGTGAGCTGGCAATGATAGCATGACCGCCAGGCCGCTTGAAAAGCCCCCTGCCCGCGCCCGCGGGACGCATGGCCGAATGGGCCGGCCAATGCGTGCGGTGCGGACCTGCCTGCCGGCATGCCACACCTAATGTGTAATGTGCTGGACCGCAACAAGGCGGAATCGCCGTGCGGACGCATCGCCAGCGCCTCGGAACGCCGGCGTGCGGGCTGGCCGACCCCACCGCCGAGCTGCGCGCGCACCTGGATCACTACTGCCTGGGTTGCCTCAACTGCGAAACGGCGTGCCCGTCCGAAGTGCAATACGGTGAATTGCTGGTGGAAACCCGCTCCCTACCGGGGCCGTCGCCGCAACAGCCGCTTGCCCGGAGTTCCCCGCACGGCTGCGCGACGACACACGGCGGCAAGCCGCCACGCTGGAACCGCAGGCGCTGTTGTCGTCCAATATGGGCTGCCGCCTGCGCCTGGCCGCCGGCCTCGACGCGCAAGGCCGCCTGCCCTGGCCGACCCTGCTGGCCGAACAACTGCAACCGGAAACCCCATGAACGTGCGCACCCTGAGTCCCCTCGACCGCCTGCTCGCCCAGGGCGAACGCGCGCTGGAAGCGATCGCCGGCGTGCCCCCGGCGCATCGCCGCTCGCCCGCCGCCGGCGTCGCCGAAGCGGAGTTCGACGATGCGGAACGGCGCCACGCCGCCGGCCTGATGCGGATCAACCACACCGGCGAGGTCTGCGCGCAGGCGCTCTACTTCGGCCAGGCCGCGCTGGCGCGCGACGCCGACAACCGTCGACACCTGCTGCACGCCGCGACCGAGGAAACCGACCACCTGGCCTGGTGCGCCGAGCGGCTGCGCCAGCTGGACAGCCGGCCCAGCCTGCTCAATCCGCTGTGGTACGCCGGCAGTTACGTGATCGGCGCCGTCGCCGCACTGGCCGGCGACCCAGTCAGCCTGGGCTTCGTAGTCGAGACCGAGCGCCAGGTGGAAGCGCACCTGGCCGAGCACCTGGAAAGGCTGCCCGTGCAGGACGGGCGCTCGCGCGCCGTGCTGGCGCAGATGCAGACCGACGAAATTCGCCACGCCCACGCGGCGCAGGCGCGCGGCGGCCTCGAGCTGCCGTTCCCGCTGCCGCAGCTGATGCAGCTGAGCTCGATGGTGATGAAGACGGTGGCGTACCGCGTGTAGGATTTCGCAGCCATCGCGGCGAAGCGAGCCGCCGAGCAAAGAGCAACCCCGGACGCCACCCGGACCGGGCCGCCAGCCACTCAGGCTCATACCTGACGCAATCGTGGTGGCAGGGCACGACGACCGGCAGCATGGCCACGGTTCGACAAAAATGCGGCCCGGTGACCGGGCCGCACTGCGAAGTGTGGCTCTTGCCTGCTTTTTCTGGTTACTTGCCGCTCTGGTAAAGCGATAGGTAGCGGCCGGCTGCAACGGCATAGGCCGCGCGGGTCACGGCGAGGCCCGGATCGAAGTAGGCATGCAGGGTGGGCTGAAGATCGTACGGCCCCTGGGTCACTGCGAAGCGTGCATTGATGACACCGCGATCCAGCGCAAGCTGCACGTACCCATGCAGACTTGCCGGAATCGTGCCGGCATCATCAAGCGGGATGCGCTTGCCGTCATAGAACGCAGTGAGTGCACCGCTGAACGAGCGCGCCTCATCCTGCAACGCCAGGCTCTGCACCAACGAATAGGCGAGGCCGAGCCGGGTGACGCCGTCATTCGGCCGGAACGCCCCGTTCGACTGAAGTGTCATCACGCCATCCTGGCTCTGGCTGAGATCGCGCAGCGCACCGCCGCGGGCGACAGCCGACTCGGCAAAGGCATATGCACTATCGCCGATGCCAAGGTCGGCAAAGCTCGACCGACCTGAGAAAGGAAGATACTGCCGCACGCTGGTGCCCATCAGCAGATACTGCGCCAACTCGCCGCGCTTGAGCACCTGATCGGGACGGAACTGCCCATTCGCGTAACCATCGACGAGGCGATTGGCAACGGCAAACTGGATGGCCTGCCTGGCTGGGTGACTGCCGATGTCGTTGAGGCCGGTATAACCGCCGCTGTTGAGGAAGCTGACCTCGCCCTTCACGGTGCCGGGTGCCGCATAGCCGTTGGTGACCTTGAGCGGATCGAGGCCGGTACCGGACAACGAGCCGATGCCGCGCACCGTGACCCGCCACACGCCAGGCTTGGCCGGTGCGCCGGTGGTCACCGTACTGCCGAGGACCGGCAGCGCGATCGACGAACCGTAACGCACGCCGTCAGGATCGATCAGCACGAGCGCCAGTGTATTGGCATTTATGGTGGCACGCGCACTGACCCACGATGCCTCCGGCCCGACCACGAAGGTCTGCTCGCCCACCGGTCCGATCGGCGCGAAATCCACCGAGAACCGTACCGGAGGTGCGCCCGCAACGAGCAATTGGCTGCTGTTGAACGTGTTCAACGCATTGACGGTCGCCCCGAAGCCGGTACGCACGCCGGCAGCCTCGGCTACCGCCGTATAGGCATTGATGTGGCCCGCGCCGGCTTCCCACGGCAACCGGCCGGTCATGTTGGTGGCGGTGCGCTTGATGATGTCGCTGACATTCGCCGGGGCCAGGTTGGGATTGGCCTCGAGCATCAGGGCGACGATACCGGCCACATGCGGGGTGGCCATCGAAGTGCCGCTCATCACGGTGTAGAACGGCAGTTCGGCCGGCGTGAGAGTCGCGGCATCCTTCTGCACGGCCAACGCCGGCAGCGTGCCCGTACTGTCGCGAGTGGAGACAATGTCCACGCCGGGCGCGACGATGGTCGGCTGGTTGACGTATGTCCACTGGACGCCATCAGGCATCTTGAAGGTACCGCTCTCGCCGCGCTTGCCACGTGAGGAGAAGCCGGTCAGCACGCCGTTCTTCTCGCCGGCGCCTACCGAGATCACCCACGGCGCCTGTGCGTACGGGTTATGGGTATCCTCGCCCGGGCCGTCGTTGCCGGCGGCGAATACACTCACGATGCCGCGCTTGTACAGCTCGTAACTGGCAATGTTGACCGGATTCAAGGGGTCGAACTTGCCGGAGCTGCCCCAGGAGTTGCTGGTCACCCGGATCGGACTGCGGAAACTGAACTGATTGGTCGCCGCGTAGTCGAGTCCGCCGACCGCGTCCAGGATGAACAATACCGCGCCCGAGCCGTAGCCGACCAAGTCGGCACCAGGCGCCACGCCGCGGTACAGGCCGTTCGAGCGCGCCCCCGTGCCGCCGATGGTGCCGGCGCAATGGGTACCATGGCCCGAACCCCAGTCGGTGTTGACCACCCCCTCGACATAGGTGATCGGCAACATCGAGTCGTATGAAGCGAGGTTGGTCGCGCCTTGGGCGTTCTGCACCAGATGCGGACCGAATTGCAGATCCATGTGGCTGCCATCGACGCCGGAGTCGTTGACCACCACGCTCACGCCCTTGCCGCTGAACGGAATTGCACGGCGGTAGTCAGCCGGGTTCTCGACCGCACGCGCTGCGCCGGAGATTTCGCGTGCCTCGTAGTTGAGGTACTGCAACGGCGAGTTCAAATAGATCGAGACCACGTCATCGCGCTGCGCAAGCGCGCGAATCCCGTTCGGGGTCGCCAGCGCGCCGGCGATCGGCAGCGTGCGCATGGTCACGCCCTTGCTGATGCCGAGCGCCTTGAGAGCGGTCACCTGGTCCGCCGTCACCGGCCCGGACTGCTGGTAACTGATGACGACCTGCAACTGGTCTGTCGCAGCTGCGACGCTCATCTTCGACAGCAGTTGTGGATCGAGGTGGGCATCGGCCAACGCAACGCCGCTGGCAAGCAAGCCGGCGGCCACTGCGCACAGGCGAAAGGTCTTGCGCTTGAGGTTTGAAACGGACAATGACGACATGATATGGGCTCCGAGGAATCGCCCGCCGAGCGGGGGCGCTGACCGAGTATCCCGGCCGACCCCAGATTTCCTCCATCCGGAGTTGCATCCATCCGCGACAGGGGAAACCACCTACATCACGGCTTTTCAGCGTCACGGCGCCCTGCCTGCCCGAGCCGACTTCGGCCCCCGTATGGCGGCGCTCCGGACCACGAAACCGGCAACTGCCCCACGCCCCGTCCGCCCACAGACGCCTGGATTGCACAGGGCCGCACCACATCCATGCTCGGATGCCGTGTACATCCGGCCTACCACACGCATCCGTACTGAGTGAACCCACCTACTGGCACCGTCGGGCGAGATGGGTTAGGTTCAACCGGATCGCAAGAAAAAACTCTTTCTGCTCGCCTGCCGACACGCCGTCACCGGAGTCGCAACCGGGAGTCCGCCATGCTGAAACCCGCTATTGTCGCCAAACTGTTGCTCGCTTCCGCTCTGGGCCTTTGCGCATCGCTGACGTGGGCACAGAGCCTGCCGGTCACCGTGGCGGTCGCCGGCAACGTGGCGACGGTCCGGGTGGACTTGCCCACGCAACAAACGCTCGCCGAAGTGATCCTGACCTTCGACGACAGCCTCGGCCTGAGCGCAAGCAGCCTCGGGGTGAGTGCGAAGCTGGTCGACCCGTCGAATCCGGCACTGCTGTCGCGGCTGCCGGACGGCAGCCTGAATCGGCTCGACCCGTCGTTTCCGCTGATGGTCACGATCGAACCGCCAGCACTCGGCGCACTCAGCTTTCAACGCACGGTGCATGTCGAGGTGCACACACATGCACTGACTTATGCGGCCGGCAGCCAGTTGCGCCTGTTCAAGGCGCCGCTGAATGGCAGTTTCCGCGATATTACCGACGAAATTGCGCCAGGCAGCGTGCGGGCGCGTGGCACTACCGGGGGCTTCTCGCAGTTCCTGGTACTGACCGACCTGCGCCACACCAGCGACGTGGTGACCGACAAGTTCACCCGGCTGCAGTCCCTGATTGCCCAGCTGCCGCTGTCTGAACGTGGACCGCTGCAAATGAGCGCGGATACGGCGCAGAGCGCGCTGAACGAAGGCCGCTACGGCGATGCACTGGCCGCCCTGGATTACCTGCGCGCCCGTGTTGCCGCCCGCGCCGGCACGGCCATACCCTCGCAATGGCGGGCCACCCGCGATGTCGACAACCAGGCCGGCGAACTGCTGGCCGCGACCTCCACGCTCTCATTCAGCATCGGCTACCAGCGCGATTTCGGCCGCTGAAAACCCGTCATCTCGGACCGTGCACGATACGCAGCGTGGCCGTGATGCGTGGTCGTGATGGGCTTGCACGGGTGCCATTGCGCAGATGCGCCGCGAGCTAATATGACCGCATGCAGGCACGGCTGACCGCTTTTGTCCCCGACAACGCCGCCATCACCGGCTCCCTCAGGCCCGGCGAACGGCTGCGGATAGGCCGTGGCGACGACTGCGATCTGCTACTGGCACATGCCTCGATCTCGCGCGCGCATGCCGAACTTGTTGAAAGCGACGGGTGCTGGCGGTTGGCCGACCTGCGCAGCAAGAACGGAAGTTTCGTCGAAGGTGTCCGGATCGCCTCCACCGTACTCGAAACCTCCTGCTGGTTGCGCTTCGGCGATGTCCATTGCGAGTTTTCGCTGCTCGACGGCAGCGCGGCCGAGGCCGAACTCGAACGCTTGAACGAACGTCGCCGCGTGGCCACAGCGCATACCAATCACCTCGATGCCATAGCTCACGCGGGTAATGCCGAGGCCGCACCCGGCCAGTCATTGCTGGAAGCCAGCCTGCGCGCAGTGACCGAGCTGGCAGGCTGCGACCGTGGCTTCCTGCTGGTCAGCACACAAGGCCACCACCGCGTTCGCGCAGCGCTCGCGCTGGACCCGGCGCAAATGACCGGGCGCGAGTTCGCCGGCAGCCTCAGTGCGGTCACCCGGGCCATCGAACAACGCCGTGCCGTCGTATTCAACGACATCGACGCAAACGCCTGGCCCGGCGCGTGCGCCTCGGTGGTCAGGGCCGGACTGCGCACCCTGGTCTGCCTCCCGTTGCTCGACGGTGACCGCGTCCTCGGCGCGATATACGCCGACCGGGTCGAATCGGGACCTCCGCTGACCACACTCGATCTGGAGTTGCTGGAAGCGTTTGCCGACCGCACAGCCCTTTGGCTCAGCGCGCACCACGCGCACAGCGACCTGACCGGACCTGCGCCACCCCATCTCGACTGGAACGGCATTCTCGCCGGAAAGATCTTGCAGACGTCATGAGCCAACCCACCGTCACCGGCATCTATGCGCACATGGATTTCACGCCTGGCGTACTGATTGCGAGGCGTTTTCGCATCGAAGGGTTGGTCGGCGTGGGTGGCATGGGAGTGGTCTACCGGGCCCGGGACACCGCGCTCGACGTGACAGTGGCGCTCAAGTTGCTGCGCCCGGAACTGGCCGCGCGACCGGACTCGTTCGAACGCTTCCGCCAGGAGCTGCTGCTCGCGCGCCAGGTATCGAGCCCGCACGTGGTGCGCATCCACGACCTCGCCGAGCATGATGGTCATTGGCTCATCAGCATGGACTACGTCGACGGAGAAGCGCTGGATCGGCGCATCGACCGTGGCCCGCTGCCGCTTGAGGACGCGCTGCGAATTGCGCGGCAGATTGCACTCGGCCTGCAGGCAGCTCACGCTCGCGATGTGGTGCATCGCGACCTCAAGCCGGCCAATGTGCTGGTCGACCGCGGGGGCGACGCTTACATCAGCGACTTCGGTGTCGCCTGCTCGCTCGCCAGCAGTGGTCTGACCATGGCCGGCCCGGGCGGCGCGATCGGTACGCCCGACTACCTCTCGCCGGAACAGGCTCGCGGCGACTCCGTGGACACGCGCAGCGACCTTTACGCTCTGGGTTTGATCCTGCACGAGATGCTGACCGGCACACCGGCGTTCAAGAGTGCGACCGCGGCCGAGGCGATCGCGCAGCGGCTGGTCCGTCAACCGCCACCGGTCACCCGCGAACGTCCTGACCTGCCAGCCTGGGTGGCGCGACTCACCGAACGGCTGCTCCGCCCACGGCCATCGCACCGTTTGCCGGATGCGGCCGCCGTGATCGAGGCCATCGACCGCCGCTCGATGCCCCGTGACCCGCGTGCGCACTGGCGCGCCTGGACCGCCGCCGCGACCCTGCTGGTAGCGGTCGGCGTCGCCGGTACGTTCTGGTGGATGCCGCGCGACCGGGGTGGCGCCGCCGCGCCGCCGCCACTCCATCGCATACTGCTGCTGCCATTGCGCGGCGCGGGTTTGCCGGCACCTCGCCTGGTCGCGCTGGACGCCTATCTGCGCGCAAGCATCTCGGCCCTGCCCGGTGTCGCCAGCGTCGATCCCGAACGAACCCGCCAAGCGTTGCGCCAACTCGATGCAGCCGGCAGCGCTCCCGACCCGGTGGCGCTCCGCCGCCTCGCCGTCGCCGATCGCACGCTCTCTCCCGATTTGCGCCATCGCGACGGACAATGGTTCGTGCACGCCGAACTGCACGAGGATCACGCCCCGCCGCGAACACTCGACGGACCACTGGCAAGCGATGCAGTCGCGGCCTTTCGCGCGTGGCTGACGCAGCCGGTCCTGGCCGAAGCCATCGGCGCCAATACGCCCACCGCGGGCCTGCGCCTGCCTGCGACAACCGCGACGATCGATGCGTTCGGCACAGCGCTGCAGGCACGCGAGGACGACAAATTCCCCGTTGCGCTGCAAGACCTGCTCGCCATCACCAAGAGCGAACGCGACGACCCGCTGCTGTGGCTGGTCCAGCTCCGGCTGGCACGGGCGATTGGCGAACATGACATTGAACGCGACGCCATCGAAAAGGGGCAACGTGCCGCCAGCACCGCACCGGCGTGGCTGCAACGCGTGTTTGCCGCAGAACACTCGCTGTACGGCGGCGACGTGCCTAGCGCCGTTGCGCAATGGCGCGCGCAAGTCGAGCAGAACCCCGACGACACCCTGGCTGACCTGCAGCTTGCGCGCGCCCAAGGCGCCGGCGGCGACTTCCGCGCAGCCATTGCCAGACTGTCCTTGCTCACGACGCGCGACAGCGACGACCCGCGCGCCTGGTATGAGCTGGGGAAATTCTCGATCCTGCAGGGCGAGGCGAGACGCGCGGTCGACGACTACCTGGTGCGTGCACTGGTCCTGTACAAGCGCAGCCGCAACCTCTACGGCGTGGCCGAAACGGTCAACGCATTCGGCATCGGCTACAGCCGCCTCGGCCAGACCGCCAATGCCGAGGAACAATACCGCAAGGCAGTGGAGCTGCAACGCGAGATCGGCAACCGCCGTGGGGTAGCCACCAGCCTGCGCAACCTCGCCAACGTGCTGAGTCTGCGTGGCGCCTTCGAGGAAGCCGGCAACGAGCTCGCCCGTGCTCGCGTACTGAATGTCGAACTGGACGACCGCGAGGGGCTTGCAGCGGTGGACAACGAGCTTGGTGTACTCGCCGAGGAGCGCGGCGACTATCACGGAGCGCTCGACGCCTATCGCCGCGCCCTGCAAGGCTGGCAGCAAGTCGGCGACGCGCATGGATTGGCCCAGGCCCTCAACGACATCGGCTTTGCCGATTACCAGTTGGGCGAATACGACGACGCACAAAGCTACTGGCAGCGCGCCGCGGAAAGCGAAGCCGGACTCGGCGACACCGGCCGCATCCGTACCCGGCAGAACCTGGGCCTGCTGGCGGCGGCGCGAGGGCGCTGGCGCGAGGCGCTCGAGCTGCAACAGCAAGCACTCGACGAAGCCGAGAAGCTGCAGATGCCCGAGGAAGCCGCCGTGAGCCGGCGCAACCTGGCTGAACTGGCGTTGATTCAGGGAGACGTGGCCGGCTCACTCGTCCAGGCCGACAAGGCCATGGCGCTGTTCCGCCAGCGCAGGGATCAGCGCGGCATCGCCGACGTGCAGCTCTTGCGCGTGCGGGCCCTGCTCGTCGCCGGCGCCCGCGCCAGAGCACGAAGCGAACTCGATCCGCTTGTGGCGGGCGCGGCCAGCGCCTCACTCGAGCAACGCGCCGGTGTCGAGGTTGTCCGCGCGGAACTCGCGCTGCATGCCGGCGAGATGTCCGATGCAAGGGGGGCCCTGGATCGCGCGAGGCCATTGGCCGACGCTTCGGGGGTGCGTACGCTGCAGCTCCGCACAGCGCTGCTACTCGCACGAATCGACCCTCACGCAGGGTCCGGACTGGACGCCGCCACGGCGGCGCTCGGCAACGCCGAATTGCGGCTCGATTGGCTGACCCTGGCGATGCGACGTGCGCTGGCCACTGGCGATGCAGCCAATGCGACCCGCGCCTACCGCGAAGCAACCGGCCTGATGCGCGGCGGAGAGACACTCAACGCGTCGCGCATCCATGCCCTCGGCGCGAGCGCGCTGCGCCAGGTCGGTGACAGTAGCGCGGCGGCGGATGCCGAGCGTGCGGCGGCGGCCGCAACGGCCCGCTTCCGCGCCAGCCTGCCGGCCGATCTGCGAGATTCGGCTCGCCCGCCGATCCAGCGCCTCGAAACGGACGAAATCACGCCATGACACGTGCAGCCTCTTCATCGCAAGCCGAGGCTCAGGCACGCTACCAGCACCTGCTGGACCGACTCGAGGCCAGCGAACGTGAATTTCGCCGTCTGGGCCGTTCAGTGCTGCAGGTGCAGGAAGCCGAACGACGCCGGCTCGCACGCGACCTGCATGACGGCATCGGCCAGAATCTGACCGCGCTCAAGCACCGCCTGGCACAGATCGGCTACGCACTGCCGGCGGAATTTGAGGCATTGCGCGCCAGCCTCGACGACGCGATCGCGTTGTGCGGCGATACGCTGGACGACACCCGTCAGCTGTCCCGCCTGCTGCGTCCACCGATTCTCGACGACCTCGGCCTCGAACCGGCACTGCGCTGGCTGGCGCGCAGTCTCGGCGACGCCGCCGGCATAGCGATCGCGGTGGAAATCGAACCGATGCCCAGCCTCGACGGCGAACTCGAAACACTACTTTTCCGCGTTGCCCAGGAAGCGCTCAACAACGTGGTCAAGCATGCCCGCGCACGCAGTGTGCTGGTGCGCCTGGTCGAACGCACCGGCCGTCTGCAATTGCTGATCGTCGACGACGGTTGCGGCTTCGACCCTAAACTCGTACAGCTCGTCGGCGGCATTGGCCTGGGTGGCATCCGCGAACGCCTGCAGCTCTTCAACGGCCAGCTCGACCTGCGCTCCGCTGCCGGCCAGGGTACCCGCCTGCGCGCATCGGTGCCGCTCGACGGCCGTTGAGTGGCGATAACGGCCCTGCGCTTGACGTGACCGGGGATGGCATGCAGGGTATGTTGCATGCCATCCGCCCCGATCCGCGTTCTGCTCGTCGACGACCACACCTTGGTTCGTGAGAGTCTCGCGGGCATCCTGCAACGCGGCGGTGACATAGAAGTCATAGCGCAGGCTGCCGACGGCGTCGAAGCCGTCGACATGGCCTTGGCCACGCGCCCTGACATCGTCATCACCGACTTGTCGATGCCGCACTTGAACGGCATTGAGGTGATACGCCGCTTGCGTCAGGCGCTGCCGGACACGCGCGTGCTGGTGCTGACCATGCACCAGGAGGACCAATACGTGCTGCAGGCCGTGCGCGTTGGCGCCAGCGGCTATATGGTCAAGGACTGCGCCGCCGCTGAATTGCTCTCGGCGGTACGCAACCTGCACGCCGGGCGGGGGCATTTCAGCCCGCAAGCGGCGCGCGCGCTGGCCGAACAGCTCCAGCACCCCGAGCGATTGCTGGATGACCGCTATGAGCTGCTGACCGCACGCGAACGGGAAGTGTTCCGCCTGATCGCCGAAGGACTGACCACCAAGGAAATCGCCCGCAGGCTGGTGATCAGTGCCAAGACCGCCGAAAACCACCGCGCCCGCGTGCTGGTCAAGATTGCCGTGCGCAACACCGCCGAACTGGTGCGCTACGCCTTGCGCCGCGGATTTCTCGACTAGCTATCCCCGACGCGGCACGCCTGCATGCGCGGTGGCGCAATGCCTTGTTCGGGTCCCATCCACTCCCATGCCATGATGACCGCCTCGCGTCTTCTTCCTCCACGGGCGCAGCACTGTGCCCCAATGGTGCGCCACCGGATGCCCATGTCCACTGCCACTGATAACCCGGGTGACTTTATCGAGGTGTATCCCGACGCCTTGCCCGCGGCACAGTGTGCCGCCATGGTCGAGCGTTTCGCGGCAAGCGGCAAGACCCACCCCGGACGCGTCGGCAGCGGCGTGCTGCCCGAACTGAAGGACAGTCGGGATCTCGCCATCAGCGAACAGGCCGACTGGCGCGATGTGGAAATGGCGCTGAACCAGGCGGTATTCCGCGGGCTGCTCGCATATCTGAGACGATACCCGCACGCACTGATTGCGCCGCTCATGCTGGAGGTTCCGGGCCCGGGCGGTACCCGCCATCGGCTCACGCCCGAGCGCCTTCAGGCCATGGACGACGGCGCGCTGTCTGCACTTGCGGAAACGGCATTCCGGCCGGGAGCAATCAATCTGCAGCGCTACAGCGCGGGGCGCGGGGGTTATCCGTACTGGCATTGCGAGCTGTACCCGCGCGACCCACGCGCGGACACGTTGCACCGGCACCTGCTGTGGACGATCTACCTCAACGAGGGCTTTGCCGAAGGCGAAACCGAGTTTCTCCACCAGCAGCGAAAGATCGTGCCGCGCACCGGCACTCTGTTGCTGGCCCCGGCATCGTTCACCCATACCCATCGCGGAAATCGTCCGCACGGTGCCGACAAGGTGATCGCGACGAGCTGGGTGCTGTTCCAGCGCGCCGAACGATTGTTCGGCGCTGGATGACGGATCTGTCCCGCCGGCAAAGCAGCAGTTCGCCCGAGCGAACGACCCGCCCTAACGGAAGATCCGCGGCCCCGAATGGCCTCCCGCGAGCAGCCCGGAAAGGCCGCCTTCCGGGTTTTTCGTCACATCAGGTTGCGGCCGTGGAACAGTTCCTCGATCTCGCGGCGCAGCAGCGATTCGATGCGCTGGCGTTCCTTGAACGAGAGGTCGTCGGCATGCGCCTCGAACAGGTAGGTGTCGAGGTCGAAGTCCTTGATGTGCATCTTCGTGTGGAACATGTTCTCCTGGTACACGTTGACGTCGAACATCTCGTACTTCTGGCGGATGTGCTTGGCCAGGTAGTCCTGCACCGAATTGATCTTGTGGTCGATGAAGTGCTTCTTGCCCTTCACGTCGCGGGTGAAACCGCGTACGCGGTAGTCCGCGATCACGATGTCGGACTCGAAGCTGTCGATCAGATAGTTCAGGGCCTTCAGCGGCGAGATCACGCCGCAGGTGGCCACGTCGATGTCCGCTCGGAACGTGGCGATGCCGTTGTGCGGGTGCGTTTCCGGGTAGGTGTGGACGGTGATGTGGCTCTTGTCCATGTGCGCCACCACCGCGCCCGCGATCGAATCGCGGCCCAGCTTCTCGACCACCGGCTCCTCGGAGATCAGGATGGTCACCGAGGCGCCCTGCGGGTCGTAGTCCTGGCGGGCCACGTTGAGGATGTTCGCGCCGATGATCTCGGCCACGTCGGTGAGGATCTGGGTGAGCCGGTCGGCGTCGTACTGCTCGTCGATGTACTCGATGTAGCGCTGGCGCTGGTCTTCGGACACCGCATAGCAGATGTCGTAGATGTTGAAGCTCAGTGCCTTGGTCAGGTTGTTGAAACCTTGCAGGCGCAAACGGGGGAGTGGCTTGACCACAGGCGGCTCTCCATGACCGATATGTTCGGCCAGCAGCAGAGGCGGGTTAGCGACAAGGGTCCCCGCGGTATGGTGTGAAGTGCAGGCGCGCAGCCTGCACGACCCTTGTGTACCGCATGCGACAATCCTGCCGCATCCGGGAGACCGCGAAGTATGAGGCAAAAGAAAGAGAAATTGAACCTGCCGCAATTCTTCAGGTTTGCCATAATGCCAGGCTTGCAGGGATGGTCCGCGGACAAGCAGTGCCGTGTGGCAATGACCGCCGCTGTGACTACAACCATCTGTGGGGGATAGACGTGGCGCAACTCAAGTACCAGCTCCAACAGGCTTTCGAACGCTCGCAGGCGCCACTCGGCTTCGCCCCCGACCCCGCCGCGATGGAGCGCTTCCTGGCGCTGTGCCACCGCCGGCGCTACCCGGGCAAGACCGCGATCATCCGCCCCGGCGACCCGGCCAACACGCTGTACTACGTCATCGACGGCTCGCTGGCCGTGTGCACCGAGGACGAGCAGGGGCGCGAGCTGATCCTGGCCTACATCAGCCGCGGCCAGTTCATCGGCGAGATGGGACTGTTCGTGGAGCAGGCCCAGCGCGAGTCGATGGTGCGCACGCGCACCGCCTGCGAGATGGCCGAGATCAGCTACGAACGGCTGTTCCAGCTGATGGAGGGCCCGCTGCGCGAGGAGTGCCCGAAGATCCTGTTCGCGATCGGCTCGCAGCTCACCAACCGCCTGCTGCGCACCTCGCGCCAGGTCAGCCGGATGGCGTTCATGGACGTCACCAACCGCATCTCGCGCACCCTGCTGGACCTGTGCCAGGAACCGGACTCGATGACCCACCCGGACGGCACCCAGATCCGTATCTCGCGCCAGGAAGTGAGCCGGATCGTGGGCTGCTCGCGCGAGATGGTCGGCCGTGTGCTCAAGCAACTGGAGGAGCAGCGGATGATCGACGTCTCCGGCAAGACCATCGTGGTGCGCGGCACGCGCTGACCCCGCGGAGCGCCCCTGGCCGCTGCCGCAGCCGGCTCCCTGGCAGGGGGCCGGCTGCGGGCATTCGCCGCCACCGGTTGCGAGGCCGCGCTTGGATTGCGGACAGTTCTTCATCTTCGTCGGGCCGGCCTGCCCGCCCAACTGGCCGACGGCGCGCTGGGCATGGCCTATGGCCTGGTCTCCAACTCGATCCTGCTGGCGCTGGGCCTGCCGCCGGCGGTGGCCAGCGCCACGGTGTATACGGCCGAGGTATTCACCACCGGCGTGTCCGGCGCCTCGCATGCCTGGTTCGGCAACGTGCGCTGGCGGCTGTTCTGGCAGCTGGCGGTCCCCGGCGCGATCACCGCGCCGTTCGTCGCTTGGCTGGTGCGGCACCTGCCCGAACGCGCCGTGATGGCGGCGGTGGGCAGCCTGATCGTGCTGATCGGCCTGGGTCAGCTGGCGCGCCAGTGGTGGTGATTCTCCGCGGGGCGGTCAGAACCACTCGACGCGGGTAATCGCCCGGCCCAGCGCCTTCTCCACTTTCTTGCACAGCGCGGGCGTGCCGTTGACCAGCACCGCCTCGGCGGCCAGCTTCAGCATCGCCGCGTCGTACATCGAATCGCCGTAGGCAACCTGCCAGGCGGCGATCCCGTGCTCGGCCAGCGACTGCACCTTGCGCTGGCCCACGTTGTGTCGCAGCAGTCGCATGCCGAACCATCCCGGCCGCAGCTGCGAGGCCAGCACCTCCAGCCCGGTCAGGCCCAGTTGCTGCAGGATGCCGCTGGCCAGGGTGTGCTCGCAGCCGGTCACCACGAGCACGCGATCCCCCGCCAGCTGGTGCCGGCGAAGCGCCTGCAGGCCATCGCGGCAGAACTGCCTCGGCCGGCGCGCCAGCGTGGCGGCGAACGCGTTCGCCGCCGCCTGGTAGCGCCGCTCGCCCAGCCCCAGCAAGGCGATGCGCACCAGCGTGTACATCGGCCAGCGTCGCGAGAACGGACGCTGCAACAGCAGCAGCGGCGAACACAGCAAGGCCAGCGCGCAGCGCCACGGCGAGCGCCGATAGCGTTCTCGCATGAACTGGTAAAACGAGTCGCCGCGGATCAGCACGCCGTCGAAATCGAACAGCACCACCCGCGGCGGCGCGGCCCCCGCCTCCCCTTCCGGCATGACGGTCACGGCAGGGCGAACAGCCGCTTGAGTTCGCTGCCCGGATCCTCGGCGCGCATGAACGCCTCGCCGACCAGGAACGCCTGGATGCCGCCCGCGCGCAGGTAGGCCACGTCTTCCGGCGTGTGGATGCCGGACTCGGCCACCAGGATGCGGTCGTACTCGATCAGCCCCTGCAACACCAGCGAGGTCTCCAGCGAAGTCTCGAAGCTGCGCAGGTTGCGGTTGTTGACGCCGACCAGCGGCACCGGCAGCGCCATCGCGCGCTCCATCTCTTCCTCGTCGTGCACTTCGCACAGCACGTCCAGGTCGAGTTCGGCGGCCTGCAGCGACAACTGCAGCAGCACGTCGTCGTCCAGCGCCGACACGATCAGCAGCACGCAGTCGGCGCCGATCGCCCGCGCCTCCTGCACCTGGTACGGGTCGATGATGAAATCCTTGCGCAGCACCGGCAGCGAGCACGCCTCGCGGGCCTGCTGCAGGAACGCCTCGCTGCCCTGGAAGAAATCGCTGTCGGTCAGCACCGACAGGCAGGCCGCGCCGGCGGCCTCGTAGCTGCGCGCGATCGCGGCCGGGTCGAAATCCGGCCGGATCACGCCCTTGCTGGGGCTGGCCTTCTTCACCTCGGCGATCACCGCCGGCAGGCCGGCGTCGATCTTCGCCTCGATCGCGGCGGCGAAGCCGCGGGTGGCGGGCAGATCGGCGATGCGCGCGGCCAGCTCGGCCTCGGGCAGCCGGGCCCGGCGTTCGGCAATCTCTTCCGCCTTGCGGGCAAGAATGCGATTGAGGATGTCAGTCATGGCGTCTCACAGTTGCTGTAGCGCGATGGAACCATGGTGTGCCGGCCTACAGGTTTTTGCGCGAAGGGTGTGTGGTTTTCGCGCACAGGGTGCGCTCCTACGATTGGCCCGCAAGCCGGCGGGTCGCCGCCACGAACGACTGCATTTTCGCATGCGCCGCGCCGCTGGCAATCGTGGCGCGGGCCAGTTTGATGCCGTCGCCGATCGAGCCGACCACATCGGCCGTGTAAAGTGCCGCGCCGGCGTTCAGGCAGACGATGTCGTGCGGTATGCCCTGGCGGCCCTGCAGCGCTTCCAGCAGCATCGCCTTCGATTCTTCCGCATTTTCCACGCGCAGGTTGCGGCTGGACGCCATTGCCAGGCCGAAATCCTCCGGCTCCACTTCGTACTCGCGCACCACGCCATCGCGCAGTTCGCCGACCAGGGTGGCCGCACCCAGCGAGATCTCGTCCATGCTGTCGCGGCCCCACACCACCAGCGCGTGCCGCGCGCCGAGCTGCTGCAGCACGCGCACCTGGATGCCGACCAGGTCGGGATGGAACACGCCCATCAGGATGTTCGGCGCGCCGGCCGGATTGGTCAGCGGCCCGAGGATGTTGAACAGCGTGCGTACGCCCATTTCCTTGCGCACCGGCGCCACCACCTTCATCGCGGGATGGTGGTTCGGCGCGAACATGAAACCGATGCCGGTCTCGGCCATGCATTGCGCGACCTGCGCCGGCGGCAATTCGATCGCCGCGCCCAGCGCCTCCAGCACGTCGGCGCTGCCGGACTTCGACGACACGCTGCGCCCGCCGTGCTTGGCGATGCACGCACCGGCCGCCGCCGCCACGAACATCGCCGAGGTGGAGATGTTGAAGCTGGAGGCGCCGTCGCCGCCGGTGCCGACGATGTCGACGAAGTGTGGGTGCGGCGGCGCGTCCACCTTCGCCGACAGCTCGCGCATCACCCGCGCCGCGCCGGTGATCTCGCCCACGGTTTCCTTCTTCACGCGCAGGCCGGTGATGATCGCCGCGGTCATCAGCGGGCTCACCTCGCCGTTCATGATCTGGCGCATCAGCGCGATCATCTCGTCGTGGAAGATCTCGCGGTGCTCGATCGTGCGCTGCAGGGCCTCCTGCGGTGTGATGGTGATCGCGCGGGCGTGGCCGTTCATGCCGCCGCCCTCAGCGGCTGGCCCAGGAAATTGCGCAGCAGGTCGTGGCCGTGCTGGGTGAGGATCGACTCGGGGTGGAACTGCACGCCCTCGACCGCCAGCGTCCGGTGGCGCAGGCCCATGATCTCGTCGACCGAGCCGTCCGGGTTTTCCGTCCATGCGGTGACTTCCAGGCAGTCGGGCAGCGACGACTGCTCCACTACCAGCGAGTGGTAGCGCGTGGCCTCGAACGGATTCGGCAGCCCGGCGAACACGCCCTGCCCGCGATGGATCACCGGCGAAGTCTTCCCGTGCATGATCCGCTTCGCGCGGATCACCTTGCCGCCGAACGCCTGGCCGATCGCCTGGTGGCCCAGGCACACGCCGAACACCGGGATCTCGCCGGCCAGCTCGCGCAGCACGTCCAGCGACACGCCCGCATCGTCCGGCGTGCCCGGCCCCGGCGAGATCATGATGTGCGAGGGCTTGAGCGCGCGGATGCCGGCCACGTCCAGCGCATCGTTGCGCACCACCTGGACCGCCTGCCCCAGCTCGCCCAGGTACTGCACGAGGTTGTAGGTGAAGCTGTCGTAGTTGTCGATCATCAGGAGCATGGCGGATATCGCTTCGGTCGCATTGGCGCAGTGCGTCATGATAACCGCAGTACGTACGCCGCGCGTCCTGCGCCGGATCGCCACCATCCGGCCGGCGGCGGGGCGGTCGGCCACGCGGGCCGGTGCGCACCCCGGGGCGAACCGCAGGCCTCGCTGAACGGCGCCGCCGGGGCATGAGCCACGCCGGCGGCGGTCGCAGCGGCATCAATTCACGGAGGCGCTCAGGCGAGGTCGCCCCGCGACTGCCGGGTCACCATGCTGGTGGCGGCAAGGTCGCCGGTGACGTTGCCCAGCGTGGCCAGCGCGTCGGGGAGGGTGTCGACCGCCAGCATCAGGCCGAGCGGGCTCAGCGGCAGGCCCATCGCCTGCGCCACCGGCAGGTTGGTGGCGATGAAGGTGACCTGGCCCGGCAGGCCGACCGAACCCAGGCTGATCACCACCGCCAGCAGCGCGCCGGCGAGCAGCTGCGCGGTGGACAGGTCGATGCCGTAAGCCCAGGCGATGAACACCGCCGAGGTCACGTATTGCACCGGGCTGGTCAGGCGGAACAGGCTCACCGCCATCGGCAGCACCAGCGCGGCGACCTGCTGCGGGTAGCCGAGCCGGCGGTCGGCGCTTTCCAGCATCGCCGGCAGCGAGGCCAGCGACGATTGCGTGCTGATCGCCACCACCTGCGCCGGCACCAGCGCCAGCGCGAAGCGGCGTAGCCGCTCGCCGCCGAAGATCACTGCCAGCGGCAGCATCATCACGGTGACCGCCAGGTACAGCAGGCACTCCACCAGCACGTACACGCCGAGCGCGCTGAGCATGCCCAGGCCCGAGCGAGCGCACACCGAAAGGATCAGCGCGAACACGCCCAGCGGGGCGATCCACAGCACCCAGCGCACGATCACGATCATCGCGTCGGCGATCGCCTGGAAGAATTCCATCAGCAGCGCGCGCCGCGCCGGCGCGATCCGGGTCAGCGCGAAGCCGAGGCACAGCGCGAACACCACCAGCGGCAGCATCGCGCTCTGCGCCGCGGCCATAATCGCGTTGCTCGGCACGATCGCCACCAGCGTGTCGATCCAGTTCACCGGCGCCGCCTGCGCGGCGGCGGGCATGCTGGCGTGATCGAGCGCGGCGACCAGCGCCGGGTTGTGCGGGAACAGCGCGAACACCAACGGCGCGGCCAGCGCCGCGAACAGCGCGCCGCCGGTCAGCACCACGACGAACACTACGATCGCGCGCCGCGCGATGCGGCCCGAGGCGGCCGCGTCGGTGGCGGTGTTGACGCCCACCACCACCAGTGCCAGCACCAGCGGCGCCACGGTCATCTGCAGCGCGTTCAGCCACAGCTTGCCGATCGGCTGCGCCACGTTCGCCACCTGCAGCGCCACGGTTTCGTTCCAGTGGGCCAGCAGCAGGCCGACTAGCGCGCCGGCGGCCAGCCCGGCCAGCACCCGGGTGGTCGCACTCACCGCGCGGCATCCGCGGCGGCGAGCGCCGGCAGCTTCCAGTCCGCGCGCAGCCGCTCGTACTCGGCCTGCGGCAGCAGCACGAAGACCGGGTGCTGCTGCGGCTTCAACCAGGCCAGCAGCGACCGCATCACCGCTGGCGTCATCGCGGTGCAGCCGGCGGTGGTATCGCTGGGCGATTTCCACAGGTGCGCGAAGATGCAGCTGCCGCCCTGCGGCGCCGCCTGCGCGTTGTGCTCGATCACGAAGCCGAGCCGGTAGCGCTGGTCGCCGTTCGCGTGCAGGTCGCGCCGCATCGGTTCGCTGGAACCCTTCACCGCGCCGGCGCCGACCACGTTCGCGTCGACGATGCGGTTGTACTGGGCCGCGCCGCTGACATCCATGCAGTAATCGGTGGCGGTGAGCGCGCGGTACGGCAGCGCGGTGACCGCGTGCGCGGCGTAGCCGAACGCCTCGCCGATGCGGAACACGCCGGCCGGGCTGCGGTTGTCGCCCTCGCGCTTGAGCGGCCCGTCGTGCTGCGGCGCGTTCAGGCCCAGGCCCCAGCCGGCGCCGTTCTTGCCGATGGTCACCGGCGCGGCGGCATGCACCTCACGCCAGCCGTCGCCGTCCCGCGCAAACGTGCGCAGGGTGCCGTGGTTTGCGTTCCAACCGGCGGTGGTGACCAGTACCAGTTGGCGGGCGTCGTGCCACGGCGTGGCCGCCGCGCCGGCGTGCGCCGCACCGGCGAGCATGCCGGCAAAGGTCAGTACGGCAAGGGTTGAGCTGCGGACAGTCATCGGCCTTTCATCCGGCGGGTCAAATGATGATGTTGTAGGAGCCCGCTCGCGGGCGATGCTTTTGCTTCGATTTACCATTCCCGCGGAAAAGCATCGCCCGCAAGCGGGCTCCTACGGGGATGAGGCATGGGGTCATGGCTCCAGCATCAGCTGGATGCGGTCGAGGTTGGCCAGCAGCTGCGCGCGGAAATCATCGTGGCCTTCGCACAGCTGCACGAACACGCCGTCGAGCAGATGCTGCAGCGCCGACTGGTACAGCAGCGGCTGGATGTACGGCAGCTCGTCGTGCGCCGACACCACCAGGGCGAGGTCGGCCAGTGCACGCAGCGGGTTGGCGGTATGCCGCGTCACCGTGATCACCCGGCCGCGCCGCTCGCGGAAATAGCGGGCGATCTTGCACAACGCCGGATGGTTGCCGTGCTCGGAAAACACCAGCAGCACGTCGCCGGCGCTGGCCGCGGAAACATTCGCGGTCATCCGCGCGGTGTCGAAGTTGTGCACGGTGAGGATGCCCAGCAGCGACAGCTTCAGCGCGAAGCCGCGCGCGTGGATGTCGTCCTCGCCCAGACCGATGATGAACACCTTGCCGGTGCGGCCGGCCTGCTCGATCGCATCGGCCACGGCGTGGAGGGTTCCCGGCGGATTGATCAGCCGGGTAGCTTCCTCGGCCTCGGACTTGCGCCGCCACAGGTTGCCGGCGGAGGCGCCGCCGCGTTCGCCATCCCCTGCCGCGGCGACCTGCGGCGCATCGCCGTTGTCGGCACGGGCGATCGCCTCGCCCACCGAATACTTCAGGTCCGGATAGCCCTTGAAGCCCAGCTTCTGGGTGAACTTGACCACGCTGGACTGGCTGATCCCCAGCGCGTTGGCCAACTGCTGCGAGGAGTAGTCGCGCAGGAGCTGCGCGTTTTCCAGGATGAAGTCGGCGATGCGCCGCTCCACCGCCGACATCTGGTCGCGCTCCGAACGGATTTTGACCAGCGGCGACATCATCAATCCCCCAGCCTCTCCAGCCCGCGGATCTCGCGGATGCCCAGCCCGGGGGCCTCCGTCACCGAGATTTCCGACTCGTTGAAGATTACCCCACCGTCGACCGGGTTGAACTGGCACAGCGAGGGGCCGTCCAGGTCGACCTTGGTGATCACGTTCGACTTGGCCACCGCCACGTGCACCGCGGCGGCCACGCTGATCGAGGTTTCCAGCATGCAGCCGATCATGCACTCGATGCCGTGCATGCCGGCGATGTCGGCGATGCGGATCGCGTTGGAGATGCCGCCGGTCTTCATCAGCTTGATGTTGATGATGTCGGCCGCGCGCAGGCGGATCAGCTCGATCACTTCCATCGGGCCGAACACGCTCTCGTCGGCCATCACCGGCGTGTGCACGCGCTCGGTGACGTAGCGCATGCCGGCCAGGTCGCGCGCCTTCACCGGCTGCTCGATCAGCTCCAGCTTGATGCCGGCTTCCTCCAGCGTCTGCAGCGCGTACACCGCCTGTTTCGCGGTCCAGCCCTGGTTCGCGTCCAGCCGCAGCAGGGCGCGCCCTTCCACCGCGGCGTAGATCGCCTTGACCCGCTCGATGTCGACGCCGATGTCCTTGCCGACCTTGATCTTCAGCGACTCGAAGCCGCGCTCCACTGCGCTGATGGAGTCGGCCACCATCTTGTCGATGTAGTCGACGCTGATGGTGATGTCGGTGGTGATCACCGGGTCGCCGCCGCCGAGCAGCTTGTACAGCGGCGCGCCGTAGAGCTGGCCCCACAGGTCGTACACCGCGATCTCCACCGCCGCCTTGGCGCTGGTGTTCTTCTCCATCGAGGACTGGATCAGCTGGGTAAGGTGGTTGAGCTCGGCGATGTCCTGGCCGATCAGCCGCGGCGAGATGTAATGGCGGATCGCGTCGATGATCGAGCCGTGGGTGTCGCCAGTGATCACCGCGGTGGCCGGCGCCTCGCCGTAGCCGACCTGGCCCGAGTCGGTGTGCACCATCACCACGATGTCCTCCACCGTGTTGACCGTGCGCAGCGCCGTTTTGAACGGGGTCTTCAGCGGCACCCGCAGCATGCCGAACTGGATGTCGGTGATTTTCATGGGCAAGCCTTCATGGAATCCGTGTCCTTTTTCTTCTTGGTGCCGGCACGCTCAATGGCGGATGCGCACGATGCTGGTCATGCGGTCGACATAGGTTTGACTGTCGTTGTAGAGCAGCGGCAGCAGCGGAGTCACCGACACCGCGTTGAGCTTGATCCGCGCCTTGCTGCCGTCGGCCTTGTGGTAACTCATGCCGCCCACGTCGTGGATCACGTACGGCTGGCCGTGCAGGTGGCCGATCACCATCATCACGTGGCCGGGGATGTAGACCAGGTCGCCCACCTGCAGTGCGTGCGCGGCCTTGAGGCGTTCCTCACGGCTGTCCTTCGCGGTGAACCCGCGATGCTCCAGCGCCGGGCTGATCGCCTGCTTGCTGGTGTTGCGCGGCATCTGCACGCCCATGCTGCGGTATACGTCGGAGACGAAGCCGCTGCAGTCGCGGCCGTCGTAGGCGTGGCCCCAACCGTAGCGCTCGCCGAGGAACTTGAACGCCTGGCGGATCAGGTTGGCGCGGGTCAGCGGCAGGTAGTCGGCGGCGCTGTCGGTGTTTTTCTGCAGCAGCGCCGGGGTGAACGCCAGCGTGCCGTCGGCCTGGCGCAGCGGCAGTTCGATCACATGCGCGGCGTACGGCGTCTGGCCGTTGACCGGCTGGTCCGGCGGCAGCTTCGTCAGCAGCGGCACGCGCGTGCCCATGTCCAGCGGCAGCTGCGATACCGCCGGCTGCTCGCGGGTGAACACGGTGCGTTCGACCGCGCCGGTGACCACCCGGTACGGCACCTTGCCGGCATAGCCGAACACCGCGGCCGCGCTGCCTTCGGCCACGTTCTCCTTCTCGGTCCACGCCGCATAGCGCGGGCTGACCACGAACAGCCATCGGCCGTCGGCGCTGGCGTGCACGATCGCCACCGGCGTGCCGGGGAACTCGGCAGTCTCCTGGAAGCGGTCGATGTCGGTGTCGCCCTTGGTGCTGAACACGCGCAACGTGGTAGGGAAGGTACGCAGCGCGGCGCGGCGCACCACCAGGCCGTAGCGCGTGGGCTGCTGCGCGGGAATCGCATCGAGCGCGAGGTTGCCGACCACGGCATCCAGCGTGGCGGCCGGCACCGGCTGGCCGTCGACGTCGAACAGCGGACGGTCCGGCCGCTCGGACAGGGCTTCGATCCAGCCCGCGACCTGCTCGCGGCTCAAGGTTTTCGGCAACGCGTGCAGGTCGTGCATCGACGGATCGACCTGCAGCAGTTTCGCGTTCTGCGCCTCGATCGTGGCGCGGTCGAGGATCACCCGGTCAGGCTCGGCCTGCAGGCCGACCCAGAACGCGGGCGTGAGCTGCGCCTCGCCGACGCCGAGCACGCCGGACGGCGGCACCGTCAACGCATCGTTCGCCTCGCGCGCCTGCAGCGGCGCGCCGGCGAGGGCGAGCGCAAGCGCGGTGGCGGCAAGCAGGGGAAGTCGCATCGTCTTGGTCCTTGGTTGAAACCGCATCACGGGCCGGCCAGCGCCGACAGCACCATTGCCACCACCAGTCCGTAACCGGTGCCCAGGATGTAGCCGAGCAGCGCCAGCAGGATACCGACCGGCACCAGCGCGGCCGAATAGCTGGCCGCCAGGATCGGCGTGGCCGCCACGCCGCCAATATGCGCCAGCGAGGAGATCCCGCACAGGTACAGGTCGAAGCGGAACAGCTTGGCGAAGCCGACCAGCAGCACCGCATGGATCGCGATGATGGTGATGCCGCACAGCAGGTACAGCGGCGCCGCGGCGATGCCCTGGAAGTTGCTCTGCGAGGCCAGCACCGCCACCACGCTGATCAGCATCGCGCTGGAGATCGTGCTGGCGCCGGGGAACTCCGCCAGCGGCGTGTGCGCCACCACCAGGCCGAGGCCGGTAGCGAGCAGGATCGTCCAGGTGGTGGCGCTGATCATGCCGGAGGCAGGCAGCCAGTTGGCCAGCCAGCCCGACAGCGCCGCCGCCGACAGCGCCATGCCCAGCCACAGCAACACGCTGTCGTAGGTGGTCGGCGCCTTGGTCTTCACCGGTGCCAGCGGGATGTCGCCGCTGGATGCCGCCCGGGTCCAGCGGTTGAACGCCGGTGCCAGCCGCGCTACCGAGAACAGCACCACCACCCACATCGAGTAGCCCAGCGCGTCGGTCAGCAGCGACATCGCCAGGTGCGCGTCGGACATGCCTATCGCCTGCTTCACCGCGATCATGTTGGCGCTGCCGCCGACCCAGCTGCCGGAGAGCGCGGCCAGCGGTTGCCAGTCGTCGCCGGGCAGCCAGTGGCGATAGATCAGGAAGGTGCCGACGAAGGCTACGAACAGGCTGAGCGAGGTGCAGGCGAACACGCCGAGCACCCGCGGGCCGAGCCGCCAGATCGCGCGCAGGTCGCAGTTGATCATCAGCAGGAACAGCAGCGCTGGCACCAGGTGCGCCACCAGCATCGACTGCGCCGCCCTGATCTCCTCGTTGACCTGCCACAGCCCGGAAACCGCCAGCGCGGTGACGAACAGATAGGTCAGCACGATCGGCGGCAGCACCGAGAACACCTTCCAGCCGAAGCGGCGTTCCACCGCCGGAAACAGGCCGGCGACCAGCAACATCAGCGCCAGGTAAGGCCAGACCGTATGAATCACATGCATCCCCTCGTGGATCGTTCGCGGGTATTCGCAGGTTGGCCGGCTTCCACCATCAAGGAATAGCTGATTCTTATAAACTTCGATTGAAGCATAAATTATTGACCAGTATTTGCAAGCGTGTTACACAGCGGTTTCAGGGGATTCGTTGCGGGGGACGCTTGTCGATGGATACGTTGCTGCCTGTCGCACCGGGAATACGCCGCCATGTCCGTGGCCTGCGCCTCGTCGCGTCCCTGCTCGCCCTGCTGTCCGCCGCACCGCTCGCCTTCGCCGGCAACGGCGCCGACGGCAAGGTCGTCGCCCCCATCATCGCCCAGATCGACGCCGGCCACTTCAAGGCGGCCGACACGGCGATCACCGGCGCGCTGGCGCAGCCCGGCCTGTCCGCCGACACACGCGACGCGCTCGCCTTCCAGCGCGAACGCATGCGCCGCATCCTGCTCGACTTCACCCTGAGCGCCGACGACGTCAAGGCGCGCGTGCGCAAGCCGATCCCCGACCTCAGCGAAGCCGAGTTCGCCAGATGGAACGCGGCCGGCCTGTTCGAGCACCAGGTGATCGACGGCCGCACGGTGTACTTCAAGCGCGCGCCCAGCAACTTGTTCCGGCTCAGCCCGGAAGCAGTGGCGCGGCGCGCGGTGCAGACCCCGATCACCGACGGCCCGATGGCGTCGCTGAACGAACATCAGCGCGCCATCTACCAGGCGGCGCTGGCCGAACACCGCAGCAGCGTGCTGCCGCAGCGCCTGCGCATGACGCAGACCCTGACCGCCGCCGCCGACGCGGTGCCGGCCGGTGAAACCGTGCGTGCGTGGATCCCGTACCCACAGGCGGTGCCGGGCCAGCAGGAGGACATCCGCTACGTCGCCAGCGTGCCGGTGCAGCACCGGATCGCGCCCGGGTCGGTGCCGCAGCGCACGGTGTACCTGGAGAAACCCGCGGTGGCCGGGAAGAAGACGGTGTTCTCGGTCACCTACGAGCTGACCCTGTTCGCGCAGTACCACGCGATCGACGCCGACAAGGTGCAGGCGGCAGCCATCACGCCGGAACTGGCCCCGTACGTGGCCGAGCGCGCGCCGCACATCGTGTTCACCGACGCCATGCGCAAGTTCTCGCACGAGGTGGTCGGCGACGAGAAAAATCCCTACCGCATCGCGCAGAAACTGTTCGCCGCGGTCGACCGCATCCCGTGGGCCGGCGCGCGCGAGTACTCCACCATCTCCAACATCAGCGACTACGCGCTGCACGCCGGCCACGCCGACTGCGGCCAGCAGACCCTGCTGCTGATGGCCCTGCTGCGCCTCAACGGCATCCCCGCGCGCTGGCAGTCGGGCATGGTGTTCTTCGGCAACGGCGACGGCAGCCGCTACAGCAACATCCACGACTGGGGCTACCTGTACCTGGCGCCCTACGGCTGGGTGCCGATGGACGTCACCACCGGCCGGCTGCAACCCGGACCGGGCGACGACAAGTCGCTGGAATGGTTCTACCTCGGCGGGCTCGACAACTACCGCATCGCCTTCAACGACGACTTCGGCCGGCGCTTCCAGCCGGCCAAGCGGCACTTCCGTTCCGACGACGTGGACTCGCAGCGCGGCGAGGCCGAGTGGCGCGGCGGCAACGTCTATTTCGACCAACTGGACTACGACTTCGACTGGCAGATCCTGCCGGCGGCGCAGGGACGCAGCGGCAAGTAATCCGCGGCTTTTCATAAACATGGCATCGACAGCGTCGATGGGGGAGATGGGGACATGAGCAACACCCGGATATTGCACAGGACCGCACTCAGCATGGCGCTCGGTCTCGGCCTGGTGACACTGGCGGTACCCGCGGCGTACGCCGGCAACAACGACGGCTCGGTGGTGGGCCGTGCCCAGCCGGGAGCGGTGATCACCGCGGCGAGCCCGGCGACCGGCCTGACCCGCACCATCACCGCCGACCAGCGGGGCAACTACCGCTTTCCGTTCCTGCCGGTGGGCGACTACACGCTCAGCGCCAGCAGGGACGGCCAGCCGCTGGGCCAGCCGCGCAAGGTCACCGTCAGCCTGGGCAACGCCACCACGGTGGACCTGGCCGGCGCCCCCAACGCCACCGAACTGGCGACCATCAACGTCACCGGCACCGGCCTGCCGGTGATCGACGTCACCTCGACCGAATCGGCCACCAACATCTCGCGCGAGGAACTGGTGCGCCTGCCGGTCAACCAGAACGTCGCCTCGGTAGCCCTGCTCGCGCCGGGCGTGGTCAAGGGCAACGCCAGCTTCGGCGGCATCTCGTTCGGCGGCTCGTCGATCGCGGAGAACGCGGTCTACGTCAACGGCCTCAACGTCACCGACTTCTACAACCGCAACGGCTTCTCCGAGGCGCCGTTTGCGTTCTACCGGGAGTTCCAGGTCAAGACCGGCGGCTACTCGGTGGAGTTCGGCCGCACCACCGGCGGCGTGATCAATGCGGTGGCGCGCTCCGGCACCAACGAGCTGAAGGGCGGCATGGAAGTCACCCTGGAGCCGGGCAACTGGCACTCGGCGGCCAAGGACCGCTACGACGCCAGCGGCCGCCGCTACCTCACCGCCAGCCGCGACCGGAATTCGCTGGTGAAGACGAACGTCTGGGCCTCCGGCCCGATCGTCAAGGACAAGCTGTTCATCTTCGCGATGTACGAGGCCCGCGGCAGCAGCCCGCGCAACACCAACAACGCCGGCACCACGCTCACCGCCAACAGCTCGAATACCGGGTTCTGGGGCACCACCATCGACTGGAACATCACCGACAGCAACACGCTGCAGCTGATGGCGTTCTCCGACAAAAACAAGAACACCGGCGACGTCTACGGCTACAACTTCGGCACCCACACGATCGGCACCCGGACCAACAAGGTCCTCACCGACACCGGCGGCAAGGACTGGGCGCTGACCTGGACCAGCTACCTCACCAACGACCTGTCGATGAAGCTGATGACCGGCCGCAACGAGCGCGAGGCGTTCACCCGCTCGCAACTCGACATCGCCTGCAACTACGTCGCGGCGAACAACGCATTCATGAAGATCCACGACCCCGGCGTGCGGCTCGGCTGTACCAGCAACTCCACCGTCTACAAGCGCAACGACACCCGCAAGCAGGCGCGCGCCGACTTCGAGTGGACGCTGGGCAACCACCTGCTGCGCTTCGGCTACGACCACGAGAACGACACCTCCGAGTACAACCGCCACTACGCCGGGCCGGGCGCGTTCTACTACAACCTGTATGCGGCCAAGCCCGGCGACACCATCTCCAACGGCGGGGTGATTCCGCCCGGCTACGACGCCTACGTGCGTGCGCGCCGCTACGAAATCGCCGGCACCTTCACCACCAAGAACGCCGCGTACTACATCGAGGACAGCTGGCAGGTCACGCCCACCCTGGTACTCAACGCCGGCGTGCGCAACGACAGCTTCGACAACCAGGACGCCGCCGGCCGCAGCTACATCAAGATGGACAGCCAGATCGCGCCGCGGCTGGGCTTCTCGTGGGACGTCCGAGGCGATGGCAGCGCCAAGCTGTTCGGCAACCTCGGCCGCTACTTCCTGCCGGTGGCCAACGTGATCAACATCAAGCAGGCCGGCGGCCTGCTCGACGAGCGCACCTACTACGCGTTCAACGGCTGGGACATCCAGACCCTCAACGGTGTGCAGTACGCCGTGCCCAAGCTGGGCCCGCAGCTCGGCGCGGTCGATGTCTCGCAGGGCAACGGTACCGTGGGCGACCTGCGCTCCGAGGTCGACCGCAACATGGACCCGGTCTACCAGGACGAGGCCATCCTGGGCTTCCAGCAGATGATCAACCCGCAGTGGTCGTGGGGCGTGAGCACCACCTACCGGCGCCTGCACAACGCCATCGACGACATGCAGATCACCGCCACCGCGCAGTGCGGCGGCAACGGCTACATCGGCTGGGTGATGGCCAACCCGGGCAAGAAGGTCACCGTGTGGGGCGACACCGACTGCGACGGCAAGCCGGACGGCTGGGTCACCGTGGACACCTCGAAGGAAGGCTGGGCGATGTACGACGCCTCCGGCAAGTACCTCGGCCAGCGCGGCTGGGTGAAGCCGAAGCGCACCTACGCCGCCATCGAGCTGCAGCTGAACCGCGCGTGGGACGAGCAGTGGGCGATGAACGCCTCGTACACGATGTCGTGGAACCGCGGCAACGCCGAAGGTCCGGTCAACTCGGACACCAACTTCGACGACACCGGCCGTACCGAGAACTTCGACAACCCGTGGGTGAACCTGGGCGGCGACGGCTACCTGCCGAACGACCGCCGCCACCAGTTCAAGCTGCGCGGCACCTACGCGCTCACCCCGAACTGGCAGCTCGGCGCCGACCTGAGCGCGATGTCCGGCGGCCCGATCACCGGCTTCGGCGTGGGCAACCCCTACGACAAGACCAACTACCACAGCTATTACATCTGCGTGCAGAACTGCGACTCACCGATCTCCGAGAACCGCGTCTACGAACGCTCGCCGCGCGGCAAGTACGGCCGCATGCCGTGGACCATCGCGCTCAACGCCGGCATCAGCTACATCCGGCCGTTCGACGGCGGCGAGTTCCGCGTGAAGCTCGCCGTCTACAACCTGTTCAACTCGCAGCGCACCACGGCGGTGGACCAGGACCTGCAGACGTCCATCTCCAATGCCACCAGCGACACCTTCCGCCAGCCGCTGGGCTTCCAGTCGCCGCGATTCACCCAGCTGAGCATGGCCGTTACCTTCTGATCGACCTTCCCGATCGCGGCCCGCCGAGTGGCGGGCCGCTCTCTTCCCGACACCTCCGCACCCACCACCGATAGCGCATCCATGTCCACGCAGACGACGAGCCGCCCGACGGCGGGGAAAACCGCCCGGGAAACGGCCAGTGCCAACGGCATGTTCGACGGCGTCGACCTGCGACAACTGGCCGAACGCATCCCCACTCCGTTCCACGCCTATTCCGCCAGCGCGATCCGCCAGCGCATCGGCGAATTGCAGGCCGCGCTCGCCGGCCTCGACGCCACCATCTGTTTCGCGGTGAAGGCCAACGCCAACCTCGCCATCCTGCAGCTGATGGCGAACGCCGGCGTCGGCGCGGACATCGTCTCGGCCGGCGAACTGCGCCGCAGCCTGCACGCCGGCATTCCCGCCGAACGCATCGTGTTCTCCGGCGTGGGCAAGAGCGCCGACGAGATCGCCGGCGCGCTGAACGTGGGCATCATGCGTTTCAACGTGGAGTCGCTGGACGAGCTGCACGCGCTGCAACGCGCGGCCAAGGCGCAGGGCGTGGTGGCTCGCGCCGCGGTGCGCATCAACCCCGACGTGGACGCGCAGACCCACGCGAAGATCTCCACCGGCAAGTCGGAAAACAAGTTCGGCGTCGGCATCGACGAGGCGCGCCGCTGGTTCGCCGGCCGCAAACAACTGGACCACGTGCAGCTCGACGGCCTGCACGTGCACATCGGCTCGCAGATCCTCAGCCTCGATCCGTTCCGCCTGGCGCTGCAGCGGGTCGCCGCGTTCTGGCGCGAACTCGAACAGGCCGGCCATCCGATCGGCAGCATCGACGTGGGCGGCGGGCTGGGCGTGTGCTACCGCGCCGGCGTGGACCGGCCGGTCGCCGCCGCCGATTACGTGGCCGTGATCCGCACGGCGCTGGCCGGCTATCGCGGCCGCCTGCTGCTGGAGCCTGGCCGCTGGCTGGTGGCCGAGGCCGGCGTGCTGCTGACCCGGGTGATCCGCATCAAGCCAGGCATCGAACGCCGGTTCCTGGTGCTGGACACGGCGATGAACGACCTGCAGCGGCCCAGCCTGTACGACGCCTGGCACGATATCGTGCCGGTGGGCGGCGAACCGCGTCCGTTGGCCACCTACGACATCGTCGGCCCGGTCTGCGAAACCGGCGATACTTTCGCCCGTGCCCGCGAGCTGCCCGAATGCGCGGCCGGCGACCTCTTGCTGATCAGGGCCACCGGCGCGTACGGTGCGTCGATGGCCTCCACCTACAACTCGCGGCCGCTGGCGGCCGAGGTGCTGCTCGACCAGGGCTGTTACGCCGTGGTGCGCCGCCGCCAGCACTTCGAGGAAATGATCGCCGGCGAGCAGCCGGCGCGGAACTGGGAAACGACATGCGCCTGACCGCCCGCCTCGCCATCCTCGCCGCCCTGGCCCTGCCCGTCGCGCTGCACGCGCGGGCCGTGCAGGATCCGCCGATCACCATCGACACCCACGTCGACATCCCCTTCAACTACATGGGCGAGCCGCGTTTCGACGTCGGGCACGACACCCGGCTGCTGGTCGACCTGGGCAAGATGGAACGCGGCGGCCTCAACGCGGCGTTCTTCGTGATCTGGGTGCCGCAACACCAGCTCGACGCCGCCGGCTACGCCAAGGCGGTGCAACAGGCCAACCGGAAATACGACGGCATCGGCCGCATGCTGATGATGTATCCCGACCGCATCCGCCTCGCCACCACGCCCGGACAACTGGTCGCCAACCACGAGGCCGGCCTGCTCTCGGCCACGATCGAGATCGAGAACGCCTACTCGCTCGGCCACGACATCCGCCGCCTCGACGCCGCGTTCGACCGCGGCGCGCGCTCCGTCGGCCTGGTCCACGTCGGCAACAACGACCTGTGCAGCAGCTCGCTGCCCGACACCGGGCACGGCGAGCCGGCGATGAACAGCGCCGGCGACAAGGGCATGAGCGAGTTCGGCCGGGCCGTGGTGGAACGCGCCAACCAGCTCGGCATGATGGTCGACATCTCGCATGCCTCGGACCGCTGCGTACGCGAAGCGCTCAAGGTATCCGACGCGCCGATCATCGCCACCCATTCCGGCGCCCGCGCCGTGCTCGACCACCCGCGCAACCTGCCCGACGACCTGCTGCGCGCGATCGCCGCCAAGGGCGGCGTGGTGCAGGCCGTGGCGTACAAGGAATTCCTCAAGCACGACCCCGGCCGCGAGGCTGCCGAGAAGGCGCTGCAGGAACGCGTGGCGAAACAGGCCGGCGAAAAAGAGTACGACAGCGACAACGACGACTACCGGCCCGAGATGGACGCGGGCATGGCCGAGATCCAGAAGAAATATCCGCTGGCCACGCTGGACGACTACGTCAAGCAGATCCGGCACATGGTGCAGGTCGCCGGCATCGACCACGTCGGCCTCGCCTCGGACTTCGACGGCGGCGGCGGCATCACCGGCTGGAAGGACGCCAGCGAAACCCGCAACGTCACCGCGGCACTGCGCCGCGCCGGTTTCAGCGACGCCGACATCGCCAAGCTGTGGGGCGGCAACCTGCTGCGCGTGTGGCGCGAGGTCGAGCGCCATGCGCAACACTGAGGCGAGCTGCCCACTTTCTCTCCCTCCCCTGCCACGCAGGGGAGGGTTGGGGAGGGGTGCTCTTCCGCACGCTCGAGCTACCCCCTCCCAACCTCCCCCTGCCAGCAGGGGTAGGAGCCAGAAGCGCGGCACCGGGCAACAAGAGGCCTGCACCCTGCTCCCTCCCCTGCAACGCAGGGGAGGGCTGAGGCTGGGTGCTCTTGCGCTCCTGCTTCTGCTCGCCGTCCCGGTCGTCGCCGCCCAAACCGCCAACCCAACCTACGACAAGATCGTCGACGCGGCGATCGCCCGCTACCACCTGCCCGGCATCGCCGTCGGCGTGATCGAGAACGGGCAAGTCGTCTACGTGCGCACCGCCGGCGAAACCGTCGCCGGCTCGGGCCAGCCGATCACCCCGCGCACGCTGTTCAAGATCGCCTCCAACAGCAAGGCGATGACCACCGCGTTGCTCGGGCGTCTCGTCGATGCCGGCAAGCTGCGTTGGGACGACCCGGTGACGAAATACCTGCCGGACTTCCGCATGCACGACCCGTGGGTCACCGCGAACATGCGCGTGGCCGACCTGCTCACCCACTCCAGCGGCCTGCCCGAAGGCGGCGGCGACCTGATGCTGTGGCCGGAGCCGAACGCGTTCACCCGCGCCGACATCATCCACGGCCTTGCCTACATCAAGCCCGGCTACAGCTTCCGTTCGCAGTACCAGTACGACAACCTGCTCTACGTGGTGGCCGGCGAAGTGGCGGCCGCCGCGGGCGGCGCGTCCTACGAAACGCTGATGCGCCGCGAGGTGTTCGAGCCGCTGCACCTGGATCGCTGCCAGGTCGGCGCGTGGAACCGCGACACGGTGGGCGACGTGGCCACGCCGCATCGCCGCGACGGCGGCCGCAACGTGGCGATCCCCGAGGCCGCCGCGATTCCCGCGATCACCTCCGCCGCTGCCGGCGGCATCCGCTGCGACCTCACCGACATGCTGGCGTGGGCGCGCAACTGGCTGGCGCCCACCACGGCTCAGCTGAAATGGCTGTCGCCGGTACAGCGCGACGTGCTGCAGGCACCGCACATGCTGATTCCAGTCTCCACGCAGCGCCGCAAGCGGGACAACACCCACGTGATGGCCTACGGCTACGGCTGGCGCATGGCCGACGCCGACGGCCAGTGGAGCGTATGGCACACCGGCACGCTGAACGGCATGTACTCGATGCTGGCCCTGCTGCCGGATCACGGCAACGGCTTCGTGTTCATGATCAACGGCGACGCGGGCGACGCGCGCACCGTACTCGGCGAAGTGCTGATGAAGCACTTCACCGCACCCGGCGACCGCCGCGGCGTGGACTGGTACGCCGGCGCGCTGGAGCAGCAGGCGAAACAGCGGCCGGCCGCCTCGGGTGCGCCGGACACCTCGGCGCAGCAGCCGGCCTCGCCGGCCGAACTGGCGCGCTGGAGCGGGCAATACCGCGACCCGTGGTTCGGCGACATCACGCTGTGCCCGCGCGACGGCAGGATGCACTTCGCCGCCGCGAAATCGCCGTCGCTGGCCGGCACCATGATGCGCCTGGGCGAGCGCTATTTCGTGCACTGGGACGATTCGGCTGACCTCGACGCGTGGCTGGATTTCAACGCCGCGACCGGCGACCAGCCGATCACCCTGCGCATGGCCAAGCTCGACCCGCTGGGCGACTTCAGCTCCGACTACGAAGACCTCGACTTTCGCCGCGTCGGAACCTGCCCATGATCACCCGTCCGCCCATGACTACCCGTAGGAGCCCGCTGGCGGGCGATGCTCTTGCGAACTCCGAATCCCGGCTCTCAACAGACGAACGTCTGGTCATCCCGGCTTTCAACAGACGAATGTCTGGTCATCCCGGCAAAAAAAGCATCGCCCGCCAGCGGGCTCCTACGACAACCGGGTATCTGTTCGTGCTCGCCTTGCTCGTCGCCGCCGGCGGAATCGCCCACGCGGAGCAGGCGCCCGTGCTGTCGCCCGCCAAGATCGCCGCCGCCGCGAACCTGGTCGACATCCGCACGCTGGTGCCGGACATCGCCGAGGACATCAAGTACGCCGGCCACGACAACTTCGTGGGCGCGCCGGTGGACGGCTACCTGGCGCCGAAGTGCCTGCTGCTGCACCCGGTGGCCGAGGCGCTGGCGCGGGTCGAGCGCGAACTGCGCACGCAACACTTGCGCCTGAAGATCTGGGACTGCTATCGCCCCGCTCGCGCAGTGGCGCATTTCGTGCGCTGGGCACACGATCTTGGGGACCAGCGCACCAAGCCGCAACACTACCCCACGCTGGACAAGTCGAAGCTGCTCGGCGACTACATCGCGCCGGTCTCCGGCCACAGCCGCGGCGCCACCATCGACCTCACGCTGCAGCGCTGCGCCGCCGACGGCACGCGTTGCGAGCCGCTGGACATGGGCACCGACTTCGACTTCTTCGACGTGCGCGCGCACACCGACGCACCCGGCATCACTGCCGCGCAGCGCGCGAACCGCCTGCTGCTGCGCGATGCGATGGCCCGCGAGGGCTTCCGCAACTATCCGATGGAATGGTGGCACTACACCCTCGCGCCGGAACCCACGCCGCACACGCTCTACGACGTGCCGGTGCAATGACGCCAACACCGGACATTCACACACCTGAACCGTAGGAGCCCGCTTGCGGGCGATGCTTTTGCTTTTGCGAATCCCGGCTCTCAACAGACGAACGTCTGGTCATCCCGACTCCAAAAGCATCGCCCGCGAGCGGGCTCCTACGGGTGTTTGGCCATGACGAGGGAGTTTTGCCGTGTTCAAGAGATCTGCCATCTTCGCCGTGATCCTGCTGCTCGGCGGCTGCGCCTCCGGCACCAGGCCGGTAGACCCCACCGGCGCGATGATGCAGCGCTACGCCGGCGACGTGCCCGGCGCCTCGCTGCTGGTACTCAAGGACGGCAAGCCGGTCGTCCGCCGCGGCTACGGACTGGCCAATCTCGAGGACAACGAGCGCGCCACGCCCACGACCAACTACCGGCTCGCCTCGGTGAGCAAGCAGTTCACCGCCGCGGCGATCCTGCTGCTGGCCGAGGACGGCCGGCTCCGCCTGGACGACCCGGTGCGCCGCTGGCTGCCCACGCTGCCGGAGAGTACCGCGGCCGTCACCCTGCGCCAGCTGCTCAGCCACACCGGCGGCCTGGTCGACTACGAGGACCTGATCGCGCCCGGCACCACTGCGCAGGTCAGCGACGACGACGTGCTGCGCCTGCTGTCGGCCACGCCGAAGACCTACTTCACGCCGGGCACCGCGTACCGCTACAGCAACTCCGGCTACGTGCTGCTCGGCCTGGTGGTGGAGCGCGCCTCCGGCATCAGCCTGCCGCTGTACCTCCAGCAGCGTATCTTCCAGCCGCTGCACATGGACCACACCCTGCTCTACGAGCACGGCAAGGGACCGGAAGTGCCAAACCGTGCCTACGGCTACGGCGAGGAAAACGGCCGCTGGACGCGCACCGACCAGAGCGTCACCAGCGCCACACGCGGCGACGGCGGCATCTACTCCTCGATCGACGACCTGGCCAAGTGGGACGCCGCGCTGTACGACGACCGCCTGCTCAGCGCGGCCTCGCGCAAACTCGCCTTCAGCCCGCACGTGAAGGTCACCGGCGAGCCGTACGAAGCCAGCTACGGCTACGGCTGGCGCATCACCGGCGATACCCTGTGGCACTCCGGCGAGAGCATCGGCTTCCGCAATGTGATCGTGCGCTGGCCGCAGCAACACCTCACCGTGATCCTGCTCAGCAACCGCAACGACCCGGAACCGTACCGTACCGCGCTGGCGATCGCGGCGCCGTATCTGCAGTGACCACCCAGGGAGCCGCTGATAATGCGTGATCCGTTTTCCCGCGTGGCCCTGCTGGCGCTGCTCGCACTGCTCGCCGCCTGCACGCCGCTGCCGCCGCGCAACCCGCTGGCGACCTGGGTGCCGTCGCCGAACCACGACATCCGCCGGCCGGTGCTGATCGTGCTGCACTTCACCAACCAGCACTCGGTGCAGGAGAGCCTGGATACCCTGCGTACCGCCAACAGCGGCGGCCCGGTCAGCGCGCACTACCTGGTCGGCGCCGATGGCCGCATCTACCAGCTGGTGGCCGACCAGTTGCGCGCCTGGCAGGCCGGCCCGGGGCGCTGGGGCACCATCACCGACCTCAACTCCGCCTCGATCGGCATCGAACTGGACAACGACGGCGCCGCGCCGTTCGCGCAGCCGCAGATCGACAGCCTGCTGCGCCTGCTCGCCGACCTCACCACGCGGCTGCACATCCCGCGCACGCAGATCATCGGCCACGAGGACCTCGCCCCCGGCCGCAAGGACGACCCCGGCCCGCTGTTCCCGTGGCGGCAACTGGCCACCGCCGGCTTCGGCCGCTGGCCGCAGGGCGCGCTGGCCGATCCGCCCGCCGGCTTCGACCCGTGGCTGGCGCTGGCCGTGGTCGGCTACCCGCTGGAAGACCGCCCCGCCGCGGTGCGCGCGTTCCGCCACCACTTCCGCGGCATCGAGGGCGATGCGCTGGACGACGAGGACCTGCGCATCCTGTACAACCTGGCGCTGCAGATCACGGGGCGCAACTAGCCGCGGTCGGCCCGGCAACCGGACCTCACAACCCCTTCGCCGCCTGCGCCACTGCGCGGAACAGCGCGCGGCCCTTGTTCATCGTCTCCTCCCACTCGGCGGCGGGGTCGGAGTCGAACACGATGCCGGCGCCGGCTTGTACGTGCAGGCGGCCGCCGTGGATCACCGCGGTGCGGATGGCGATGGCGGTGTCGGCGTCGCCCCACCAGCCGATCCAGCCGATCGCGCCGCCGTAGATGTTGCGCTTGGCCGGCTCCAGCTCCTGGATGATCTCCAGCGCGCGCACCTTGGGTGCGCCGCTGAGCGTGCCGGCCGGAAACGTGGCCTTCAGCACGTCCATGTAGCCGAGCCCTTCGCGCACGGTGCCCTGCACCTGCGAGACGATGTGCATCACGTGCGAGTAGCGCTCGATCGCGAACGAGTCGCTCACTTCCACGCTGCCGGTCTCGCTGATCCGGCCCAGGTCGTTGCGGCCCAGGTCGATCAGCATCACGTGTTCGGCGCGCTCCTTCGGGTCGGCCAGCAGCTCGGCTTCCAATGCCTGGTCTTCTTCTTCCGTGGCGCCGCGCTTGCGCGTGCCGGCCAGCGGGCGCACCACCACCTTGCCGTCCTTCAGCCGCGCCAGGATCTCCGGCGAGGAACCCACGATCTGCGTTTCGCCGAGGTCGACGAAGTACATGTACGGCGACGGGTTCAGCGCGCGCAGCGCGCGGTACACGTCCACCGGCCGCGCGTTGAAGCGCACGCTCAAGCGCTGCGACGGCACCACCTGGAAGATGTCGCCGGCGCGGATGTATTCCTTCGCCCGCTCGACCATCGCCTCGAACTCTTCCCTGGTGAAGGACGACTTGAAGTCGCTCTCGTCCAGCGCGGTCGACTGCGTGAGCTGCGGGTACGACGCACCGCCCTGGCGCAGCCGGTAGACCAGCGCGTCGAGCCGGCGCCGCGCCGCGGCGTAGGCCTGCGGCTGCGCGGGGTCCGCATGCACGATCAGGTACAGCCGGCCCTTGAGGTTGTCGAACACCGCCACTTCCTCGGCCAGCATCAGCAGCACGTCGGGCGTGCCCAGCTCATCAAAGCGGTCCCACCGCGCCAGCCGCGGCTCGATGTAGCCGATCGTCTCGAAACCGAAATAGCCGACCAGGCCGCCGCTGAATGCGGGCAGCTGCGGCAGCCGCGGCACGTCGTACTGCGCGCGCAGCTTTTCGATTTCCGCGAGCGGGTCGTCGAGATGGCGGCGCTCGGTGACCTCGCCGGAGTCCTCCACTTCCAGCTCATGCCCGCGCAAGCGGTATACGCGCTTCGCCGGGAGGCCGATGATCGAATAGCGCCCCCAGGTGGCGCCGCCCTCGACCGATTCGAACAGGAAGGTGTACGGGCCGTCGGCCAGCTTCAGGTACACCGACAGCGGCGTGTCGAGGTCGGAAAACACCTCGCGCACCAGCGGGATGCGCGTGTGGCCCTGGCGCGCGAGCGCAGCGAATTCTTCTTGGGTGATCACGGCGTCAGGGTCGAAACGGCGGCGGAAGGCGCACACCTTAGCAGGGCGCAGCAGGGCGCGACAGGCGCGGGCCGCGCGCCAACGGCAGCCTCTACGGCGTAGACACCCTTCCGGCGGCATGCCGGATGCGCCCGGCAATAACCGCCGCGCGCCTGCGCCACCAGAGCCGGAGGCCCAGCAGCAGCATCAGCGCCACCGCCGCGCCGCTTGCCGAAACCAGGATGCGCCCGGCCAGTCCGGCGACCTGCCCCGAGTGCACCTGGAAGGCTTCGCGCAGCACCACATCACCCGCTGTGCCGCCGTCGGCCCAGTCGGCCGCCAGCAGCCCGCCACCGTGCTCGTCCAGGTACAGCCTCGACGGACCGAGCCCGTAACGCGGATTGCGGCCGGCTTCGCCCAGCGCGACCACGAACACGCCGAGCGCAGGATCGCGGCCGATCCGGTACGCGCGCGGCGCGTCGTAGTGGCGCCCGGCCAGGCGCTCGGCGGTGGCGGCGGCGGCACCGAACGTCAGCGGCGGACGCGAGTTGCCCGCCGCGCGGCCCTGCGGAAAGCGCGCAGCCGGCACCGGCGTGACCGCCACCAGCTTCGACAGCACCGGCCGGAACAGTGGCTCCCTGAGGTTCATCATTGCGCCGGTCAGCGCGATCAGCAGCGACAGCGCCGCCAGCCACAGCCCGCCGGCACGATGCAGCTGGTAGTCGCCGCGCCACGTGTCGCTGTCGGGCTTCAGCGACAGCGCCCGCCGCCACGCGTCGCGCCGGCGCCTGCCCCGCGGCCACGCGAGCACCAGGCCGACGCAACTGTGCGCGAACCACAGCAACGCCGCGCCGCCCAGCACCAGCTTTCCCGCCGACCCTGGCGTGTGCAGGCTGTAGTGCAGCGAATACAGGAACGGAATGACGTTGCGGCGCGCCGGTTCGAGCTCGCCCCACAGGCGCGTGCCCAGCACGCGCCCGCTCGCGGGGTCGACGAAGGCCTGGTCGTAGCGCGGCGGCGAGCCGTCCGCGCTGGCGGTGTCCAGCAGCACGGTGTCCTGCCCCGCGTGCGGCAGGCGTACTTCGGTGACGACCATGCCCGGCAACTGCCGCGTCGCCGCCGCGACCAGCGCGTCGACGGGCAGGTCGGGGCCCGCACTGCTGCGGCGGAACAGTTCCGGGTTGAACGCGGCGTCCAGTTCGCGCTCGAACGCGAGCAGGCTCCCGGTCACCGCGGACATCAGCAGCAGCACGGCCAGGCACAGGCCGACATAGCGATGCATCCAGGTCAGTGCGCCGCGCATCGGACCGGTCTCACTCCGCCGGCGGCAGGGCGAACGCCAACGTCGCGGTGTAGCCGTCCTCGTCCGCGAGCCTGCGGTCGCGGCGCGGGCGCGATGCGCTCACCTTGATCACGTTGAGCCCGCTGCTGCCCAGCACGACCTCCGCCCGCCCGTCGGCATCGGTGCGGACGCCCTCGGCCTGCGCGTCGTGCAGATAGTCCGCGGTCACCTTCGCATCGGCGAGCGGACGCCCGTCGAACAAGACCCGGACCGGCAGCACCTGGCCCCTCTGCAACGACATCGGGTCGGCCAGCGGCACGATCTCCAGCGGCAGGCCGAAGGCCTTCGCCGGCATCGCCAGCGGGCGCACGATCGTGGTGGTCGCCTTGACGTCGAAGCTGGTCCGCTCGGCGTCGGCTACCTCGGCGCGGCTGCCCGCGACCCACGCGCCGGCGCGGGTCTTCGACCAGTAACCGTCCTCGAACACCGCGGCCACCGCCGCGACATCCGCGTCGAAGCGCAGCAGCGCATGGCGATCCTGTGCGACGACCGCCGCCTCGCGCGCCTCGCCGGACGCCGTGCGGGCGAGCACCGTGCGCACCTGGCCAGCCGCGTAGGCCTCGTCGACCGACGCCTCGCCGAGCACCAGCGCCCATGCTCCCGCACGCTGCGCGACCCACACGCCGTGCGCCGCGGCCAGCGCGGGCAGCAGCATCGCGACGGCGGCCGCCAGGCACAGGCGCATGGCGCGGCTCACAGCTCCACCGTCATCGACAGGTGCACGGTGCGCGGATTGCCCTGCAGCACGCCGCCGTAGATCGCCGACTGCCAGTAGCGGTGGTCGGTGAGGTTCTCCGCATACAGGCGCAGCACGGACGGGTTGCCCGCGAGGCGCGTGGCGTAGGCCACGCCCGCGTCCCAGCGGTCGTAGCCCGGGACGCGCAGGGTGTTGGCGCGGTCGAGATAGCGGTTGCCGACGTGGAAGTAGCCCGCGTTCAGCGACAGTCCCTCGATCGCGGCCAGCCGATAGTCGACGAACGCGTTGGCCTGGAACCTGGCGGTGTTGCTCGGGCGCTTGTCCTCCAGTCGCGCGTTGCCGGTGTCTTCCTGCGCCGCGTCGAGCCAGGACGCGCCGGCGATCGCGCTCAAGCGCTCGGTGATGGCGCCGTTGGCCGTCACTTCGAGGCCGCGGTGGTGCTGGTGGCCGTGCTGCTTGAACACGTTGTCGGCGGGATCGACTTCCTGCAGCGGCTTGTCGATGTCGAACCACGCCGCGGTCGCCAGCAGCGACGGCAGCACCTGCCACTTTGCGCCAAGCTCGTGCTGCCGGCTCTTGACCGGATCCAGCCGGCGCCCGCCGTTCGCCGCCCACACCGGCGCGTAGGCGCCCTGCTCGAAGCCTTCGGTGTAGGTGCCGTAGAAGGTAACCGCCGCGGTCGGCTTGAACAGCAGAGCCGCGGTCGGCACGGTCGAATCCACGCTGAAGTCGCGCTGGCCGCCGGCGGCGAACGCGGTGTCACTGCCGTAGCGCAGGTAGCGCGCGCCGGCGAGCACCTGCCAGTAGTCGCCGAGCGAGAGGGTGTCGCTGGCGAACACGCTGCGCTGCGTGGTCCGCGTGCGGTTCTTCGCGGTGGCCTGGTCGAGGTCCGGCCTGGGGAACGAGCGCGGCGCGTAGATGTTGCCCACCGTTTCCGGAAATACCAGGAAGCCGCCGTCCCGCAGTTCGTTGCGGGCGGCCGCCACGCCTAACACCAGGTCGTGCCGGATGCTGCCGTCGCCGAGCTTGCCCGACAGGTAGCTCTGTCCGGCGGTAGTCTCGAACTTCTGGTCGGGGGCGTAGTAGTAGTCGCCGGACAGCACGTCGCCGTTCGGCGCGACTTCGTAGACGTCAGGGAACGCCGCGTCGCGGCCGGTGCGGCTCGCGCCCAGCTGCGTGGTGAGCAGCCAGCCCGATGCCAGCGTCACGTCGAGCCGCGAGCCCAGGTTCCAGCCCCGCGAGCGGTAGCGGCCCCACGGCTGCCCGACCAGGGTGCGCGGGTCGAAGCTGTCGGCAGGCACCACGGTGCCGCCGCTGCGCGGACCGACCAGCGCGCTGGCCGCCAGCTGCTTCTTCTGGTAGTCGGCATCCAGCTGCAGCAGCGCGTTCTCGCCGAGCCTGAAGTCGAACGCAGCGGAGACGAAGTTGCGCTCGAGGTCGCCGTAGTGGCGGTAGTCGCCGACCTTCTCCGAGGCCGCATTGACGCGGTAACCGGCGCCGCCGTTGGCCATCGGGCCGCCCGCGTCCACCGCGAAGTAGCGGCCGTCGTGGTTGGTGGCCTCGCCGGTCAGGCTCACGAACGGATCGCGCGTGGGGCGCTTCAGCACGTAGTTCACCACGCCGCTGGGCTCACCCACGCCGTACAGGAAGCCGGACAGCCCCTTGAGCACGTCGACGCGCTCCTTGTTCTCCAGCGGCACGTCCATGTAGACGTTGGTCGCCAGGCCGTCACGGCGCACGTTGTTGAGGGCGTTGGCGGAAAAGCCGCGAACCGCGATGCCGTCGTAGGAGGCACCCGGCGTGGCGGGCGTGACCGAGGGATCGTTCTTCAGCACGTCCAGCGCCGTGCGGGCGCGCTGCTCCTCGATCGTGTCGGTGGCGAAGGAACCGATCGAGAACGGCAGGTCCTTCAGGTCGCGCATGCCGAGCGCGCCGGCATTGACGTCACCAATCTCGAACAAGCGCGGGCGCTGCCCGGTGACGGTAACCGCATCCAGCGTCTTCGCCGGGGATTCCGCATTGCCGACAGCGGACGGCGCGGACGCCGGGGCCGATGCAGATGCGGTGGTGTCGGTGGCAACGGCGGGCGCCGTGGCGGCAACGGTGACGGCCAGCAGGCTGGCGCGGACGGCGCAGGACAACCGTGTCCTGCTTGAAGCAAACGACATGATGGAATCCATTGGTAATGGGAACTATTCTCATCATGACAGATGCCGTTCGCCCCGACAATCCGTGCCGACACGCCATCGCACCGGACGGGAAGCCACGCCCCGCCCGCCCGGATACCTACCGGGAAGCCCCGCCCCACCCGCCCGGATACCTACGCCAGCCGCTGCCGCGGCATGCCGTGCAGGCGCAGCGAGAACGCCACGCCGCTGCCGTCGTCGAGGTTGCGCGCGCTGGCCACGCCGCCGTGGCGTTCGGCGACCAGCCGCACCACGTACAAGCCCAGGCCCAGGTGCGGGGCGTCGCCGGGGGTGGCCTTGTCGCGCAGGCTGACCAGCGAGTCGAACAGCCGACCCTGCATCGCCACGGGCAGCAGCGGGCCCTGGTTGGCCAGCTCGATCTCGGCGCCGTCCGGCGTGCTGCGCAAGGTAAGTCGCAGCCAGCCGTCAGGCGGGGTGAACGACAGCGCGTTGTCGAGCAGCTTGTCCAGCGCCTGCGCGATCAGTTCGGGCGCGCCGTGCAGGTACAGCGGCACGTCGGGCAGCGTGCAGTCGAGCCGGCGTGCGCCGACCAGCGGCCGGTAGGCTTCGGCGCAGCCGCGCACCACGTCGCGCAGGTCCACGTCCTCGGGTTCGGCGGCCAGGATCGAGCGCTCCATCCGGCTCGACTCGCTCATCGCGCGCACCAGCGCGCCCAGCCGCGCCACGCCGTCGCGGGCACGCGCCAGGTACGGCTGCGCCTCGGCCGGCAACGCGGCATGCTCGAGATTGTCCAGTGACGACTTCACGATCGCCAGCGGCGTGTTGAGTTCGTGCGAGAGCTTCGAGGCCAGCGTGCGCAGGTAGTCGGTGTAGCTGCCGACCACCTCGAACAGCCGCTCGAAGCTGCGCGCCAGGTCGCCGATCTCGTCGGGCGCGTCGGTCATCGGGAACTTGCCGTGCTCGAACGAGCCGTCCAGACGCCCATCGTTGAGCTGCGCGCGTTCGGCCGCGTTGCGCAGGCGGCCCAGTCGGAGGCTGAGCCGGGTGGCGAACGCGAGCAGGATGCCGCCGGCCACCAGCAGCACGCCGAAGCTGGTCAGCAGCAGGCCGAACAGCGCGCGGTTGGCCAGCAGCGGCACCGTGCGGCTGGCCTGCTCCAGCAGCAGCACGCCGTCGATCCGGCCGGCGTGCCCGATCGGCACTGCGGCGGCCAGCACCACGCTGCCGCGTTCCTCGCCGCTGCGCCATACCGATACCGGCTTGCCGGCGCCCGCCTCGGCCACTTCGCGGGTGTCCAGCCGCGGCACGTCCTGCGACCACAGGCCGGCATCCTCCAGCCGTGTCGCCAGCAGCGAGCGGTAGACCAGCGCGGCGAACCAGCCCGGCTGGCCGTCGCTGCCGGGCGCCGTGTTCAGGCGGCCGCTGCGCGCCAGCAGCCAGCCCCGCGACGCCAGCACGCGCGCCTGCACGCGATCGGGCACCAGCTGCGCCAGCTCGCCGGCGAGCTTGTCCGAATAGCCGAGCAGGGGCCGCGTGTCGGCGGCCATCCGGTCGCCACCGGCCGCCGCGTCGTACACGCCGACGCCGAGCGCGTGCAGATGGAGATCGCGCGGCAGGCGCAGCTCGACCCGGTAACCGCTGCCGTCCTCCTGCCATTGCGCGGCGATCGTCTCCGGCAGGCCGTCGACCGGCGGATCCAGCGGCCGCGCGGCGAACGGCCCCGGCGCCGCGCTGGCCAGCAGGTAGCGGCGTTGGCCGTTCGCGTCGCCCAGCGCGAGGATCAGGTGATCGGCCGCCAGCGCGCCCGCATCGTCCGCATCGGCGCGGCTGCGCCGGGTGGCGCGCACGTCGGCGTACAAGTACAGCCAATCGTCGTCCGCGGCCAGCAGCAGCTTGCCGCGCGAGCCCAGCGGCTGGCTCCACGGCGTCAGCGGCGCCCAGTCGTCACCGTAGCCGTCCACGGTGATCGGGTTCGGTGCCTGCTGCACGTACCAGCCCGGGCCGGCGGATTCCGGCGCCACCGCGCCGGTCACCACCAGGCTGCGCGCCACCGCATTCGCCGACGCCAGCAGCGCCTGCGACTGCCCTTCGCGCAGCAGCGTTTCCATCTGCCGCACGTACAGCCAGCCGGCCACCGGCAACGCCAGCGTGCACAGCGCGACCAGCAGCAGCTTGCGGCGCAGCGTCATCGGGGCCGGCGGTCAGCGGCCATGCGCGGGCGCGGTGTTGTCCCTTGCCCAGCGCGTGGCCACCACCACGCGCATGAAGTCGTCGAGCAGCGCGCGGCGCGACGGGTCGGCATCGTCGAACGCCATCGACCAGCTCAGCCGCACGCCGCTGGCCGCGCCCGGATCGCAGAACACCAGCACGTCGTCGATGCGGTCGCTGCCTTGGTAGACCGAGGCCTCGCACGGCATGGCCGGATGCCGCACGGCGAGGCCGGACACCCTGCCGGCCGGGTCGTGCTGCAGGTAGCGCTTGCGGTCGGCCTGCACCTCGTCGGCCAGGGTGGCCAGCTGGCGCGGCCACACGTTGAGCACCATCACCCGCTGCGGCTTGCCGCTCCATTCGCCCCGGTACAGCACGGCATTGACGCCGATCGCGCGCGCGTAGGTGCAGCAGTCGCGCGTCCAGCCGGCCGGCGTGGCGACACGGATCGCCCAGGCCGGCGCGTTGCCGTCGCGGGCGCCGCGCGCCAGCACGTCGTCGTCCTTGCCGCCGGCCTGCGCCAGCGCCGCGAACGCGCACAGCATCAACGTCAACCCGATGCGCCGACTCACGGCTTCCACCGGTAGCCGACGCCGTGCACGGTCTCGATCGCGTCGAACTCCGGCGCCACCGCGATGAACTTCTTGCGGATGCGCTTGATGTGCGAGGTGATGGTGGCGTCGTCCACCACCAACTCGGCCTCGCGCATCAGCTGGTCGCGGTTCTTCACATGGCCGGGGAAGCGGATCAGCGTGTGCACCATCCAGAATTCGGTGACGGTGAGCGGGACCTCCTCGCCGTTCCAGGTGATGCGCATGCGCTCGGATTCCAGCTTCAGCGGACCGTGCTCGATCACCGTCTCGCTGGACGCCGGCACCTTCAGCGATTCGATGCGGCGGAACAGCGCGGCGATGCGCGCGGCGAGCTGGTGCAGGCTGGTGTCCTTGCTGAGGTAGTCGTCGGCGCCCAGGCGCAGGCCGGAGATCACGTCGAAATCCGAATCGCGCGCGGTGAGGAAGATGATCGGCAGCGTGGCCGATTTCGCGCGCAGCTCGCGGCACAGGTCGAAACCGCCCTCCGGCTCGTCGCCGAGGCCGATGTCGATGATCACCAGTTCGGGCAGGCGCATCGCGAACGCGCTGGACGCTTCCCGCCGCGAACCGTAGCCGCGCGCGTCGTAGCCGAAGCGGTTCAGCGCCTCGACGTAGTTGGCCCGGATCAACGGTTCGTCTTCGACGATGGCGATGCTGCGGCCCATGGCGCACTCCCTGATGACGGTGCGCGCAGCGTGCTATGCGAATCGCATGCGCGCAAGCCGCGCGGCGCGCTTGCCCGCGTTTTGCCACATGCCGGCAGCCGGCCGGCCCGATTGCGCCGGCGCCAGCGCCCGTGCCGGCGGTTTGATAGGCCCCAGGTAGCCGACCGGGAATGCCGCGATGCCCAGAACCGAATCCACCGAACGCGACCCCAACGCCGAACTGCGCGGCTTCGAGCCGCTGCGGGTGGCCCTGGCGCTGGGCGCCCTGCTGCTTGCCCTGCTGCTCAGCCTGTGAGGTGGACGCCAATGGACCCGCTCCGTCCCGACCCGAATTCGCTCGACCGGTTTGCCGTGGAAGGCCGCGTTGCGCCCGGCGCGAAGGGAACCGCGC
>NZ_JBYTCN010000001.1:451700-561212 GCF_058790335.1 Rhodanobacter sp. FW101-FHT13A11
TTGTTGGTGGGGGAAGTCTGTGTTGCGCCAGGGGAGGAGGAACCCGCGCCGGGCCCGGGGCAGGACGACCCCGACCCCGACTGGCAGCCCCTGTAGCGCCGCGCCTCCCATTCCGTCCGACATGGTGGTTCCTTTCCCCTCCCCGCGAGGGGATTTTTTCGGCCCTGGACCGGACAGGCTGCGGCTTGCGCCCGTTCATAATTCCGCCGGGAACCAAACCGGACCACCCCGGTCAGTACTACTGATTGGTACCGTTCCTCTTGCCGTGGAACGTGCCGGCACGGCAGTCGACTCTCCCCTGTAAAGCGGTCGTGCCGGCACACCAATCAATGGTGTTCCCTCTCACGTCTACGACGACGTTTGCCCCGGCGCAGTCCTTCGCTGCGCCGGGATTTTTATGTGCGCGGCTCGGCCGATCGCCTGACGCATGGCGGCGGGAATCCCTAGTCAATCGCCTTGCGCATGGCGGCGGGCTTGCTTATCCAATCGCCTTGCGCATGGCGGCGATTTCGGCGCGGTAATCCTTCGCGTGAAAGATCGCGGAACCGGCGACGAAGGTGTCGGCCCCGGCGGCGGCGATCGCGCCGATGTTGTCGGCGGTGACGCCGCCATCGATTTCCAGCCGGATCGCGCGGCCGCTGGCGTCGATGCGCGCGCGCGCCTGGCGCAGCTTCTCCAGTGCGCCGGGAATGAACTTCTGCCCGCCGAAGCCTGGGTTGACCGACATGATCAGGATCAGGTCGAGCTTGTCCATCACGTAGTCGAGATAGTCCAGCGGCGTGGCCGGGTTGAACACCAGCCCGGCCTGGCAGCCCGACTCCCTGATCAGGCCCAGGGTGCGGTCGATGTGCTCGCTCGCTTCCGGATGGAAGCTGATCAGGCTGGCGCCGGCGTTGGCGAAGTCCGGCACGATGCGGTCGACCGGCTTCACCATCAGGTGCACGTCGATCGGCGCGGTGATGCCGTACTTGCGCAGCGACTGCAGCACCATCGGGCCGATCGTGAGGTTCGGCACGTAATGGTTGTCCATCACGTCGAAGTGCACCCAGTCGGCGCCGGCGGCGAGCGCCGCGGCGGTGTCCTCGCCGAGCCGGGCGAAATCGGCGGCGAGGATGGACGGGGCGATGACGGGGCTTTGCTTGCTCATGGCCTTCGGCTCTAAGGGTAGGAGCGCACCCTGTGCGCGATTGAAGTTTACGGCGTCACCGCTTCGTTGGCTTTTCGCGCACAGGGTGCGCTCCTACTTGAACCCGCGCATTTCCTTGATCCGGTCGTATGCGGCGTTGATCTCGCTGGCGCGCGCCTCGGCGCGCTTGCGCATGTCCTCGGGCAGGTCGCCGAGGCGGTCGGGGTGGTGTTCGGAGATCAGCTTGCGGTAGGCGCGCTTCACCGCGCGATCGTCGGCGTTGCGGTCGATGCCGAGCACCGCGTACGGGTCCGGCCCCTGCGCGGCGCGCTGCGGCGGCACGTAGCCGCCGCCGTACGCCTGGCCGCCGCCATGACCGCGCGATCCGCCGGGACCGGCGTTCCACGCGTAGCCCTTCATCGCCATCAGCGCCATCAGCTCCATGTCGCTGATCCGCAGCGCGAACGCCAGCTGGCGCAGGATCGCCATCTTCTCCGGCGGCGGGTTGCCCTCGGCCAGCACCGTCTCGATCACCACGTCGAGCACCGGGAACGCGTGGTCGCGGCGCAGGCCGACCCAGTTGCGCAGCGCGACGATGGTCTGGGTGACGTCGAACTCCGGCTGCTTGCCGGCGTTGAAGCTGGCCACCGCCTGCTTGCGCAGCTCGGCGTCCAGGTTCATCCGCGTCATCAGGCGTTCGGCGACCGCGATCTCCTGCTCCGACACGCGCCCGTCGGACTTCGCCACCGCACCGAGCAGGGTGAACAGCGGGCCGACGAAGCCGCCGGCTTCCGGCGTGGCGTTCTTGCGCTGGCTGTAGCGCATGTTGTCGAAGATGAAGCCGATCACCGCGCCGGTGATGGCGCCGGGCAAGTGCCCGATGATCAGGCCGAAGAACGCGAACCACAGCGTATAGGTATAACTCATGGGTTCCCCTGCGGCTGCGGTGGCTGTGCGCTGTACCAGCGCGCCAGCGCGTCGAGTTCGGCATCGCTGACCGGGCCGATCGCGGCGCGCATCACCGGCATGTTGCGGCGGCCGTCGCGGTACTGCTTCAGCGCGTCGCGCAGGTAGTCCAGCCGCTGGCCGGCCAAGTGCGGCACGCCGGGCACGCCGGCATGGCCGTTGGCCCCGTGACAGGCCGCGCACAGGCCCAGGCGGGCGGGCTGGGCCGGCGTCTGTGCGCGGATCGGGAGGGCGGCGAGCAGGCAGAGCGCCGCGATCAATGGAATACGCATCGGCAACAGATGGGGCCAGGGATCGCCAATTCTAGCAGCGCCTCCGGATTTCCCTGGGCGGCGTTTCCGGCGCCGCGGCCGCAGCGGCTAGAATGGGTGCTTCCCCGCCACGTGGAACCCGCCGCCGTGCCCACCACCCTGCCGCAATCGAACCTGCCTGGCCTCGAGCTGATCCACCGCGGCAAGGTGCGCGATGTCTACGCGTTGTCCGACGATCGGCTGCTGATGGTCGCCACGGACCGGTTGTCGGCGTTCGACGTGGTGCTGCCCAACCCGATCCCGGGCAAGGGCGAGATGCTCACCCGGATCTCCAACTTCTGGTTCGGCAAGACCGCGCACCTGGTGCCGAACCACCTGCTCGACGTGCCGCTGGCCGAGGTGCTGCCGCCCGGCGCCGACCTCAAGCTGTACGAGAAGCGCGCGGTGGTGACGCGGCGGCTGAAGCCGGTGCCGGTGGAGGCGATCGCGCGCGGCTACCTGATCGGTTCCGGCTGGAAGGACTACCAGGCCAGCGGTTCGCTGTGCGGCATCGCGCTGCCCCCCGGCCTCCAGCAGGCGCAGCGGCTGCCCGCGCCGATCTTCACGCCCTCGACCAAGGCCGCGGTGGGCGACCACGACCAGAACGTCAGCTTCGACGCGGTGGTGGACGCGGTGGGCGCCGACCTGGCCAACCAGGTGCGCGACGCCACCCTGGCGATCTACCGCTGGGCCGCCGCCTACGCGGCCGAGCGCGGCATCATCATCGCCGACACCAAGTTCGAGTTCGGCACCGACGCGAGCGGCAAGCTGTACGTGATGGACGAGATGCTCACGCCGGATTCCTCGCGCTTCTGGCCCGCCGACGAATACAAGGTGGGCATCAGCCCGCCCAGCTACGACAAGCAGTTCGTGCGCGACTGGCTGGAGACGCAGCACTGGAACAAGACCGCGCCCGGCCCGGTGATCCCGGACGAGGTGATCGCGCGCACCGCCGCCAAGTACGCCGAGGCCTTGCAGCGGCTGGCCGGCATCCGGCTCGACTGAAGCGTCCACTGAGAGGCTGTGACACCACAGCCTCTCAGCCCGGCCACGGCGAGGGCATGGATGCCCGAGTTAAGGCAACGCAGGAGCAGTTGCCCGATGGCCGGTCGCGAATTTGGCACGCAAGTGCCTGATTCGTGTGAGCGAGTCCGGACATGCGCCGGACTCGCGATTGAAAAAAGCCACAGGAAGTGGTTTTTTTCACAGGCATCCGAAAGGGGAACACCCATGCGCACCATGCAGGACTGGCTCGACAGCTACAGCGGCGACCACCGCAACCCGGTCAACCAGGTGTTCCACTGGTTCTGCGTGCCGCCGATCGTGTGGTCGGCGATCGCGCTGCTGTGGGCGATCCCGGTGCCGGTCAGCCAGCTGCGCCCCGGTTCGTGGGCGGTGCTGGTGATGGTGCTGGCGTTCTATTGGTACTGGAAGCGCTCGCACCGGCTGGCGGTCGGCCTGCTGATCGCGCTCGCCCTGCTCGGCCTGCTCACCCACTTCCTGTACGGGCGGCTCGGCGCCGCGCAGTTGTGCTGGCTCGCGGCCGGCGTGTTCGTGGTCGCCTGGATCGGCCAGTTCATCGGGCACAAGTTCGAAGGGCGCAAGCCCAGCTTCCTCACCGACCTTTCCTACCTGCTGATCGGCCCGGCCTGGCTGATGGCCAAGCTGCTGCGCAAATTGGGATTCAAGCAAGTCACATGACCACCCTGCTTACCGTGATCAGCACCCTGCTGTGGTGGGTGCTGTACAGCAGCATCGCCGCACTGGCGTCCGCCCTCGTCGGCTGGTGCGTGCTGCGCTGGACCGAGCGCTGCGCGGTGGTGTTCAACCGCATCTACCTGGCCTGCCTGCTGTGGACCATGATCGGCATGTTGCTGGTGGTCGGCGTGGCCGCCTACGAAGGCCGGTTGCACCCGCCCTACGCCGCACTGCTGGGCTCCGGCCTGCTGCGCGGCACGCTGGTGCTAGACATGCTGATCGGCAGCGTGCTGCTGTGGCGGCTGGTGCCGCGCATCGACGCCCATCGCATCCGCCCCGGCAGCGCGTGCATGGCGGTGGCGGTGATCATGGCGCTCGGCTTCGGCGTGGCCACCAGCCTGGCCTGAGCCAGCGGCAGCCCGCACGAACCGGGCGGCATGCAGCCGCCGGGTTTCGCATCCGCAGCGCCACGGCGCGCGGCTCCGCTCAGTGCATTCCCCATACGGCCGCGCCGAACAGCATCATCATGAGCAACCCGATGACCATGGCCACCACGGCGCCGATCGCCAGGTAGACCACCTCCACCAGGCACGCCTTGCCGAACCCGATCCGGCCGCCGGTCTGCGACGGCAGCCGGTAGTTCCGGAGACCTTGCCTTTCAACGGCCCGACGCACGCTCCGCCGGCGGCCGGCCCGGCTCACCGAAGTCGGGCCAGCCGCCGGCCGTCCAGCCGATCGGCTGGATCCGCGGCGCACGGCGCGCAGTGCACTTCCAGCCTGGGCCGCCATTGGCGTGATAGATGATCCAGTCGCGACCGTCCGGCCCTTTGAAGAAGCCATTGTGGCCAGGCGCATAGATGCCGCTGCGCAACGAGGTGGCAAATGATGGCCGGGGCGATTTGCGCCAAGATGCCGGGGCCAGCAAATCGGCATCGCTGTCGGCCTGTAACAGGCCGAGGGCATAGTCGTCGGACCAGCATGCACTGGCCGAATAGCTGAGGAATACCTTGCCGTCCGGCCCCTGCAGGAACTCCGGCGCCTCGAGGATCCGGCGTCCGCCCCGCATCTCCCAGGCGTATGTCGGCGCGGCGATGTCCACTTGGGGCGCCGCCAGCGTCCACGGATTGGCCATCGGCGCAATCACCAGGTCGCTGTGGTCGCCGACGTAGGCGGAGTAGACGAAATACCAGCGGCCGGCATGCTGGAACACGGTGCCGTCGATGCCGGTGTGCGCGGTCTTGAGCATGCCGCGCTCGACCCAGTGGCCCTGGGTCGGATCGGGCGAGGCGTTCTCCAGCACGAACACGTGGCGGTGGGCGTCGTCGTTGTGCCGCACGTCCGCCGCGGTGAAATACAGGTACCACTTGCCCTCGATGTAGTGCAGCTCGGGCGCCCAGACCGCGGCCGACGCCGGGCCGCCGGCCGGTGCGCGCCACACCACCACGGGCGCAGCATCGGCCAGGTGCCACAGGTCGATGGTCCTGCGCAGTTCGATGCGGTCACCCGAGGTACTGGTGTAGTAATAGACCCCGTCGCGCCGGATCACCCATGGGTCGGGTCCCGAAGGCAGCAACGGGGTAGCGTAGTCCTGCGTGTCGGCCGCGAGTGCCTGGATGCTGGCGAGCAGAAAGATCAGGCTTGCGAGCATCGGGCGGCAGTGCTTCGTGGGCATCGCGTCTCCAGAGAAGGTCCGCGCCGGCGCGTGGCGCGGATGGAACGGTGGGGACCACCCGCCGCTCCGGCGGTGGCTTACTGCAGCACCCACTGCTGGGTACCCAGGCCGTTGTCGGTGTAGATCTGCAATTGGGTGCCGGCGGTGGTCGAGCCGGCAGGGTCGTCCAGCGCCAGCTCGCCCGAGGCCCGGGTCAGCAGCTTGTAGCTGCCATGGCCGACGTCGACCACCTGCCAGCTCTGGTTGGCGTTACCGACGCAGCCCCACAGCGTGACCAGGTTGCCTGGCGTGGCGCTGCCGCCGGTGTTGTCCAGGCACAGACCGGTGGCTTCGTTCCGGAGACTGAAGAACCCGTTGCCCTGCGCGCGGAAGGTCCAGCGCTGCACGCTCAGCCCATTGCAGGTCCACAACTCCGCGCTGGTGTTGTTGGCGGTCGACCAGCCGGTGTTGTCCAAGCACAGGCCACGCGCGAACACGCTCTGCACGGCGTAGGTCGAGCCGTCGGCCGGCAGCCGGTTCCACGGCATGTGCCCGAAGTAGGTGATGCAACCGCCGTTGAGGTAGTCCGAGGCGAGTTCCAGGATGCCCGAGCCGTCGGCTTCGGGCAGCAACGCCGAGGAATAGTTCGGGCAGTAGTTGTCGTAGGCGCCCGGCACCTGCACCGGCGCATCAATCGTGAACCAGTGGCCCACACCATCGGCCTGCGTATTGACGAACAGGACCTTGCCGTTGGACGGCGAGACGCTGCCGTTGGATTCGTACATCACCTGGCCGACCAGCAGGATCGCGCCGTTGGCGACGGACAGCACCGAAGGCGTCCAGTGGTTGAGCGGCGCATGCTCCAGATACTGCCCGGTGGCGGTCTGCACCTTGGTGCCCATGTTGGCGGGATCGCCGAAGTACCAGCCGTCCACCGACACGCGCGAGAACACCGTGCACGCCGCCGGTCCGCACAGCTCGTAGCTCATGAAGAAGTGCCCGTTCGGCAGTTGGCTGACCGTGATCATGCCGGGCCGGTCGCCCGGAATCGCGCTGCGCACCGTATCGGTCGGGTTCTGCCAGCTGACGCCATCGTAGCTGCGGATCTGCGCCAGCTTCTGGCTGCAGCAGGGATCGGTCTCGTCGGACCAGAACATCGCCAGCGCGCCGTCATTGGCGACCTCGAACTCCGGCTCCCACAGACCGTGGCTTGCGTCGCCCGCGCGCACCGGCGTGCTGTGGTAGCTCCAGTGCGCGCCTTGGTCGGTGCTGGTATAGACCTCGATCGCCGGCATGCCGCCGGAGAAGTAAGAGGCGGCGGACAACAGCGTTCCCGCGGCGAGATTGCCCACCGCGCGCGGCAGCTCGTACAGCGTCGCGCAACAGCGTTCGCTGCTGCCGCCGATGGTGGGCACGGGCCCGAGCGCGCTCCAGCTCGCGCCGTCGTCGACGCTCTGGAAAATGATGCCGTTGGTGCTGGCGATCAGGCGCCCGTTGACACCCGCCGGTCCGTGCGCCAGGCGCACCACGCGCGGGTATAGCGTACTCCCCTGCAACACGGTGCCCGAGGCCGCCCACGCGCTGTGCGCGATGACCATCGCGCACAGCGCGAACACCAGCCGTACCAGGGCTTGTCCGAAAATCCGATCCAACGCTTGCATGTCTCCTCCCAGGCCGCGCTCGCGGCTGCGATGGCGCCGGTAGCGCCGGCGTGCGCTTTCCCCTGTCGCAACAATCGCCCGCATCAGCCGCCCGGCGTTGCCGGGTCGAGCTGCACGTAGTCCACGTCGGCCGCATGCCGGGCGCCCTCAAGCACGACTGTGTTATCGCCCTTGCGCAAGCCGCCGCTGGCGGTGGCCACATGCCAGCCGTCGCGGTCGGGGCGATCGGTCGTTTTCCAACCGGTGCCGTTGACGCGCAACACCGGCAGCGCAGGCCGGAAGCCCAGGTCCTGCCAGCGGACCGTGGCGCGATACATGCCGCCGGCTTCGACGTGCACCGGGAAGGAAAGGCGCCCGCCCGGCGCCGAGGCCATGCGCGCCTTGGCGCCGTTGGATGCCGTCGGATCGCCGATGCGCACCGCCCATTGCCGCACGGCGTCCTCGGCTTCGTAGCGATCGAACCGCGCAGGTGCGCCGGCATGCATGACCACATTCCTGCCCGCGTCGGCGGGGGCGGCGGCGATCGATGAGGTGGTCGCATGCCAGAGGAGGTCGCCAGGCATGTCCAGCAGGGCCTGGGTCCAGCCGGCGTGGATATTGCCGGTAAGTTTCCGCACCGGCGCTTCGGCCTCCCACCACGGCCCGCGCCCGCCGGTGTTGTTCCAGTACAGGCTGCGCCCGGAGGGATCGCCGTCGCCGCCAGCGCGTTCGGCCAGCACCGCCACGACGCCATGCCCGCCACGCCAAGGCAGCCAGCGCACGAACGGCGAGGCAGCCGGCCACGCCCCGGCCGGCGTGTGCACCGGTGTGCCGCGATCGTGCGGATCGCCCCAGTGCATGCCGTCGGTGCTGAATTTCAGGTAGACCTGCCCGTTGCGGGGACCGTCGATGTCCTCGTAACTCATGACGTAGCTGCCGTCGGGCAGGCGATCGACCACCGCCATGCCCGGACGCTCGACGCCACCGGAGATCGCCACGTCGACTGTCTCCTCGCCCCAGCTTCGGCCGCCGTCGGCGGAGACCTTGTGCGCGAGCAACTGGTTGTAGCCGGCCTCCTTGTGCCCCTCGCTGGAGTAATAGGCCACCAGTCGCCCGTCATCCAGACGATGGATGTTCGGTTCCCACACGCCGTGGTTGTCCTTGTCGCCGGGGTTGCCTCCGCCCTTGACGATCGAGCCCCGGTAGCGCCAGCTGCGGCCGGCGTCGGTGGATACGTAGAGCTGCAGGTCTTCGGCGACCAGGCGTCCCTGCGCGTCGTTGCCGGTGGCGTTGGCGGCCAGCAGCAGCGTGCCGGCCTGCAGGTCGGCACTGGCTTTGGACAGCTCGGAAAGGTGTGGCTGCCAGCGCAGTTGCCAGCGTGCGTCGCTGGCGTGCGCCTGGTCGGTGACGTTGGCAACGAAGCGCCAGCACGCACCCTGGTCGCGGCTTTCGTAGAGCGGCAGACCGCCCATGCCGTCGCGCTCGAAAGTCATGAGCATCCGTCCGGACGCCCCGGCCTCCGACTGGTGGGCCAAGCGAACCACTGAGACGTAACCGACGCCATCGGCCACCACCTCGCCGCACATGGCGGACGGCGCCGACGCCGCATGGCTTGCCACGCCGGCATAGCCAAAGGCCACGGAAAGACCCAGGAGCAAGGGACGCATCATGGAACACCTCCGGATCCGGGACGGATATACGCACCCGCGGCATCGTGCGGCCGACGCCGACATCGAGCGGTGCCGGGGCCGCCGCACCCCAGTACGGCACGGAAGGCCCCGCCGCCGCCCGGCATGCTCATGCGCGCACGCCACCAGGCACGGATGAGGAGGAGGCGACGACGGCAGCGGGGAGGGGTGCTGCCATCGTCGCCTCCGCTCAAAACTTGAAGCGCACGCCCAAGCCCACGGTACGGTCCTGGTAACGGATATCGCGCGGCCGTGTGTTGCCGCCGCCCCAGTACTGGTGCAGATCCTCGCCGGTCAGGTTGGTCGCCGACAGCACCATCGTCGTATAGGGGTTGACGTCATAGCCGATCGACAGGTCCAACTGGTTGGCCGGCTTGATCTCGTCGTGGTTGCCGGCCACGGTCGGCTGGGTGAAGAAGTCGATGAACCGGCTGCGGTAGTTATAGGCCAGCCGCGCCGAGAAGCCGTACTTCTCGTACATCAGCACCGCGTTGTAGTTGTTCTTCGACACGTTCTGCAGCGGCGAGGCCACTTCCGGGCCGCCGATATACTGCGGCGAGCGGGTCGAGCCGTCGATGTAGGTGTAGTTGAGCTGCACGCCCAGGCCGCTGAGCGCGCCCGGCAGGAAGTCGAAGAACTGCTGGTAGGCCACCTCGGCGCCGTTCAGGTGACCGCTGCCGGCGCTCTGCGGCGAGGACAGCTGGTAGGCCGCGCCGTTGATCGTCACGTTGGTCACGTAGTTCTGGATGTAGCCGTTGATGTCGCGGTAGAACACGCCGCCGCTGATATAGCCGGAAGGCGCGAAGTACCACTCCAGCGAGGCGTCGTAGTTGTTCGACTTGATCGGCTTGAGGTTCGGATTGCCGCTGGCGGCCGCACCCGCCCGGTTGATCGTGCCGGGATTGAGCGAGATCGACGGGTTGAGCTGGCCAAAGCCCGGGTAGGTCACGGTCTTGGCGGCCACCAGGCGCAGTTGCAGGGCATCGGTGAAGTGCAGGTTGAAGCTCAGGTTGGGCAGGTACACCGGTTTGCTGGTACCCACCGACAGGGGCGAGTAGACGCTGGTGGCGGCGTTGAAGGAGAACGCGTCGAGGTTGCGCTTGGTGCGCTCGATGCGCACGCCCATCAGGCCATCCACCGGCAGGCCGAACAGCGTAGTGTCGTAGCCCGCCTGCAGGTAGCCGGCCAGGGTCTTCTCGTCGATATGGTAGAAACGGCCCGGGTTCTCCGGCGCCAGGCCCGCGGGCAGTCCGTACAGGTTGCGAATCGCGTCGGCGTTGGCGGTGAGGTAGTTGAAGCAGCCGGTCAGCCAGGACACCGGGATCGCCGAGGTGGTCGGCATAGCGCAGAAATAGCTGTCCGGGAAACGGGCGGTGACCTGATTGGCCGGATTCGGCGTCTGCACGATGTTGCCGGTGCCCGCGCCGCCCGGCGGCGGCGTGGAAACCTCCACGCTGCCGGTGTACCTGGCCTTGTGGTCGGCATAGCGCAGGCCGAAGTCCAGATAGCTGAAGAAGCCGCCGTTGATGTCCCAGGTACCATCGCCGCGCCAGGCGTACTGCTTGCCGCGCTCGGTATGCCAGGTCTGGAACAGTCCATTGAGGTAATAGTTGTTCGGGTTGAGCTGCTGGTTGCCGCCCAGCGACCAGTTCTGCTGGTCGCCGGAAGTGCCGTTCCAGACCGTCGTGACCGGCCCCTTGAGGAAGGTGTCGATGATGAAGGTGTGGTCCTTGAACGACGTCGATCCATAGGACAGGTCCGAACTCAGGCGCAGTCGGTCCCCATGCCACTTCACGCCGATCGCGTGCTGCATGTCCTGGCCATGCTGCAGGTGGGCCTGGGTGCTGGTCGCCGCATAGGTGTTGCCGGTCCAGGTGCCGCTGGCGGCATCGCAGATGGTCTGGCCCTGGAACGGCGAGCCGGTGAGCTGGTCGGCGTAGCAGTGGTTGCTGACGGTGAGGTTGCTCGGCGTGACCGCGCCCACCGGGAAGGAGAAGTAGAACGGCTGGTTGTATTTGTCGGACACCCAGTCGTACAGCCCCTCGGCATAGAACTCGGTGTTGTCGTTGGGCTTCCACTGCAATGCGTAGTTGAGCTCCGGGCGCTGGCGGTAGCCGATGTTGTAGTCGGCGCCGAAGCCGTTCGGCGCCGCGATCAGGTTACCTGTGCCGGTGCGCATCGGCTGGCCCGTGCCGTCGGTCAGCACCTTGGGAAAATCGCCCCAGACCGCGTTGTACTGGTAGTGCTGCGCCATGAAACTGGCGTTGACCAGCGCGCCGACCTCGCCGATGCCAGTCTGCCAGCGATCGCTCGCCAGCACACTGAAGTTGGGATCGGTGCGGCCGCCGTACTTGCTGTGCGTGGCGGTATAGGTCACCGCAGCCTTCGGCCCGTCGAAATCGAACGGCCGATACAGCTGCATGTCGACCACGCCGGCGATGCCGCCGTCGGGCAGGCTCGCTTCGCTGCTCTTGTAGACCTGCACCGTCTTGACCGCGGTCGCCGGCAGGTTCTGGAACGCGAAGGCGCGGCCCACGCCACTGAAGATTTCGCGGCCGTTGAGCGTGGTGATCACGTTCGGCAAGCCGCGCACCACTACCGAACTGGTCTCGCCCTGGAAACCCTGCGCCACCTGCACGCCGGTGATGCGCTGCATGGCGTCAGCCACACTGTTGTCCGGCAGCTTGCCGATGTCCTCGGCGACGATCGAGTCGACCACCATGCGCGAGTCCTGCTTGAGGGACTGTGCGCTTGCCAGGCTCTGGCGAAGCGGCGTCACGGTCATCTGCGAGAGATCGACCACATGCTTCTTGGCGTCGTGGTCGGCGATACCTTTCTTGCGTGTCTTGGCCTGACCATCCTGGGTCGAAGCCTTGGCGGATTGCTGCGTTCCGGTGCCTTCGGTCGCCTGCGCGTCCTGGGCATGCGCCGGGGCGAAGGCAGCAGCGATCGCGGCCGCGAGGATCGTCAAGGAAATGCGGTTGCGGTACATGAATGGAAACCTCCCGTCAGAAGTGGGTTGGCCACCGGCCCTGCCGGCGCCATCGTTGGGTCATGCCGTCGGCGGGTTGGCCGCGCGGCTGGAAAACCTTGGGTGCGTGTCGCTCTAGGGGCGTGGCGCATCGGCCGGTGCGGGGAAACTGACTGCCGCTGCCGGAACCACGCCGCGGGGCGCATGCGAGAGCGCGCGCAGAATGTCGGCCTCGCGCTGGCGATACGGCGTGCCGTCCCCGTGCAGCAGATCGTGGAACCAGAGCGTTGGCGGCTGCAGCGTATAGGGGCGTTGCCAGGAATCCCACGGCAGCGTGGTCTGCGTGCGTCCTTCGACGAAACCCCAGTTGACCATGCCCACGTCGAGCTTCTTGGCCAGCGGCAACACGCCGTCGATGGTGGAACCGGCACCGCGTGCCATGTATTCGGTGCAGATCAGCGGGCGGCCGTAGCGGGCGAGCTGGCGCACGCGGCCGGCGAACTCCTCTGGCCAACCGTAGCTGTGGAAGCTGATCACGTCGGATTGCTCCAGCTGCGTACGCTCGACCGCGTTGAGCTTCGCGGGATCGGACCAGTCGTCGTCGTGCCAGAGGCCACTGGTGAGCGGCTGCATCGGCGCTGCGCTGCGCGCCCAGGCGAACACCTGCGGCAGCAGCCCGGCGACCAGCGCCACTTTGTTCTTCGGTTCGCGGGCGTCGTAGTCGCCGCCGCCGGGATTGTCCGGCTCGTTCCACACGTCCCAGGCGAGTACGCGCGGGTCCTTGGCAAAGCGGCCGACGACATCCTTCACGTAGTGTTCCAACCGCGGGTACTGGCCGGGATCAGCGAGCGCGACGCCAGGGCTCTGCACCCACCCGGAGTTGTGCACGCCGGGAATCGGCGGATGCTGCGGACCGAGCCGTGGCTCGGGATCCCAGCATGAATCGAACAGCACGAAGATCGGCTTGATGCCGTGCCTGCTCGCGATCGCCAGGAACTGGTCGACGCGGCGCTTGAAGCCTTCCGGATCCTGCTTCCACAGCAGATCGTGCAGGAATACGCGCATGGTATTCATGCCCAACTGCTGCGCCCAGCCCAGCTCCTTGTCGATGCGCGCCGGGTCGAAGGTGGGCGCCTGCCACATTTCCAGCTCGTTGATGGCATCAGCCGGAACATAGTTGCTGCCCAGCGGCCAGGGCTGATGTTCGTACCAGGCATGCGCCTGGGCCGGCGTCCAGCGCGCCGGGGCGTCCGCAGCCGGCGCGCGCGCGGAGAACAATGCGCTCACGCCGAATGCCAGGGCCAACAGTGCGTACTTCATGCGATCTCCTCATAGTGTGCGGACGCTTGCGCGGGGCAAGCGCTTCCCGTGACACCCGTTCCGGGCGCCGTGCAGCGCGAGCGGCCGGGTCAGCGCGCGCCGCGCGCCGGCTCGGCGGTGAAGCGATAGACGATCAAGTTGCGGTAGATTTGGCCGGGATCGAGCCGGGCCGATCCGAAGCTCGGGTGATTGGGAGTGTCCGGAAACAGTTGCGGCTCGAGCACGAACGCGTCGCCCTGCCGGTACACGTGCCCGCCGGTGCCGACCGTGGTGCCGTCGAGGAAATTGCCCGAGTAGAACTGCAGGCCCGGCTGCGCCGAGCTGAGCGTGAGCACGCGGCCCGAATGCGGATCCTCCACCCGCGCCACGGTGCGCGGCGCCGACGCCGGTGCGCGACTGATCACCCAGTTGTGATCGTAACCGTGGCCGTCGAGCAGTTGCGGGTCGTTGACGCGTATGTCGTGGCCGATCGGCTTGGCCTGGCGGAAGTCGAATGGCGTGCCGTCGACCTTGCGCTGCTCGCCGGTAGGAATGGAAGTGGCGTCAACCGGCAGGAACACGTCGGCCGGGATGGTCAACCGCTGGTCCATCACGCTGCCCGAGCCCTCGCCCGCCAGGTTCCAGTAGGCGTGGTTGCTGAGGTTGACGATGGTCGGCCGGTCGGTGGTCGCGCGGTAGCCGATCGATAGTTGATTGTCGTCGTCGAGCGTGTATGTCGCAGTGACCGACAGCTGTCCCGGATAACCCATGTCGCCGTCCGGGCTGGTGTAGGTAAGTGTCACGCTCGCCTTGCCCGCGTCATGGCTGACCTCGCCGATGCTCCACAGCACTTTGTCGAAGCCGCGGGTACCGCCGTGCAGTGAATTGGGGCCGTCGTTTACAGGCAGCTGGTAGGCATGACCGTCGAGTACGAAGCGCCCCTTGGCGATGCGGTTGGCGTAGCGACCGACCGTGGCGCCGAAGTACTGCGGCCTCCCCAGGTAGCCCTTGAGCGACGGGTAACCGAGCACGATGTCGGCGAAATGGCCCTCCCGGTCGGGCACGCTGAGCGACTGCAGGCTCGCGCCGAGCGCGATCACCCGTGCCGACAGTCCGTGCGCGTTGGTCAGCACGACCGCATCCACGCTCCGGCCGTCGGGCATCGCACCGAAAGTCTCCCGTCTTGCCATGGTCCCGGCGTGAACCGTCATCGACAGTGCCGCCAGGCCGAGCATCGAACCCATCCATCCTGCACGCCGCATGTCCCCCGAACCCCTTGCCGCCATCGAAGTGCAACCATGCAAACACATTGTATGATTATCGTGCAAGTGTCCGCAGGAATGAATTTTTTCTTTGTGCGGCGCGACATTGCGGGGGCGCCGGTCTGCAAGAGAGCATTCCCGGCATCGCCACGCCGCGTGACCGGTGGACAACGACGCTGCCGCGAGCTCAAACATTGAGTGCAATTCCTGCAGCGCATCATCGATGCTTCTGCGAACTGCTGCGGAGGAACGAAAAAAAGTGCTGCTGCACCTTGGCAGGACACGTGCCAAGTGCTTATAGTGATTTGTATGACAAACAATCAGGGCTCCAGCAGAGCCCGGCAGCATGGTTCGACCAACGCCACCTGGGGCCGCAGTACATGAGGAAGCCAATCGCAGTCCGCAGCCTGTACGGGCACGTCATGCACGAGCTCGGGCAACGCATCGTTGGCGGCAAGGTCAAGCCCGGCGAGGTGCTGCCCCGCGAGGAGACGCTCGCCGAAAGCCTTCAAGTGAGCCGCACTGCATTGCGCGAAGCACTCAAGGTGCTCTCGGCCAAGGGGCTGATCGAATCACGCACCGGCGTCGGTGCCCGGGTGCTGGAGAAACGCTGCTGGAACCAACTGGACGCCGACGTGCTTGCCTGGCGCTGCGCCTCAATGCCGACTGACGATTTCGTCGACAAGCTGGTGGAGATGCGCGAGGTCATCGAGCCGGCCGCCGCCGCCAGCGCCGCGCGCCGCCGCACCGCGGAGCAGCTCGCCGCGATCGATACCGCCTACCGCGCGATGGACGAGGCGCAGACTCTCGACGACTGGACCGTGGCCGATCTGCAGTTCCACGACGCGGTGCTGCAAGCCACCGGCAACGAACTGCTGCAGTCGCTGTTCTCGGTGGTCGAGACCGCGCTGGGGACATTCTTCACCCTGTCCGCCCGTACCGCAGCCAACTTCAAGTACTCGCTGCCGCATCACCAGAAGGTACTCGAGGCGATCCGCCGCAAGCAGCCGGAAGTGGCACGCAAGGCGATGCAGGCGATGATCGCCGACTCCCAGGCCAACCTGCAGCAGAGCCGCGGCCGCCGCCGCAAGAAGGCCGGTTCGTGAGTACGCCGTTGCTCGGTCTGGATTGGGGCAGCACGCGACTGCGCGCGTTCCGTTTTGGCGTGGAGGGTCGCGTGGAGGAGGCGCGCGCGCTGCCCTGGGGCAGCCGGCACCTGCCCGAAGGAGGCTTCGCCGAGGCATTCGAACTCGCGGTCGATGGCTGGCCCCGGGCGCCTGTACTGGCATGCGGTATGGTCGGCAGCCGTGGCGGCTGGCATGAAGTGCCTTACCTCGACACACCGTGCCGCCTCGAGCGGCTGGCGGACGCGCTGACCACGATCGACGCGCCCGGCGGACGCCAACTCCACATCGTGCCGGGCCTGCGCGATCCGGCGGGGCCGGACGTCATGCGCGGCGAGGAGACCCAGATCGCCGGCCTGCTCGCGCAACGGCCCGCCCTGTCCAGCCAGGCCCGCCTGCTGCTGCCCGGCACGCACAGCAAATGGGTACGCGTGCACGACCACGCCGTCACCGGCTTCAACACTGTGATGACCGGTGAGCTGTTTGCCGTGCTGCGCAGGCATTCGATCCTCGGTGCTTCCCTTCCTGACGGCGCGGCCGACGACGACAGTGCCTTCGCGCGCGGTGTCACGGCATCGCGCAACGCTGGTGCGGCCGGCGCCCTGTCACGCCTGTTCTCCGCACGCGCCTTGATGCTCGAGGGAGCGCTCGCGCCGTCCGCGGTCGCCGATTTCCTTTCCGGCCTGCTGATCGGCGACGAATTGCGTATGGCGCTGGCCGCAAGCTGGGCCTCGCCGGACGAGCCCGTACAGGTGATCGGCGAGGACGCGCTGTGCGCGCGCTACCTGCAGGCGGCCGGGCTGCTCGGCCTTTCCTTCCTCGCCACCCCCGGCACGACCACGGCGCACGGCCTCTGGCAGGTCGCCGTGGCGGCCGATCTCACCACCGGATACGCCTGTCCATGACCGACTTCAAGACCTGGCTCGACCCGCTTCCGCTGGTCGCGATCCTGCGTGGCCTGAGCCCCGACGAAGCGGTTGACGTCGGCAACATGCTGGCCGACGCGGGCTTTCGCGTCCTGGAAGTGCCACTCAACTCGCCCGCACCACTGGATAGCATCCGGCGGCTGGCCGAGCGCTTCGGCAGCGAGCGCCTGATCGGCGCCGGCACCGTGCTCGACCCGGCGCAGGTGCGCGGCGTCGCGGACGCCGGCGGACGGCTGGTGGTGATGCCGCACGCCGACGTGGCAGTGATCCGCGCCGCCAAGCGGGCCAGTCTGTACTGCGTGCCCGGCGTGGCAACGCCGACCGAAGCGTTCGCCGCGCTCGCCGCGGGCGCCGATGCGCTCAAGCTGTTTCCGGCCGAGCAAGCCTCCCCGGCCGTGCTCAAGGCATGGCGCGCGGTGTTGCCCGCCGGTACGGCGGTACTGCCGGTCGGTGGCATCGCACCGGACACCATGGGCCCATGGTTGGCCGCCGGTGCGGCCGGCTTCGGCATCGGCTCTTCGCTCTACGCGCCGGGACGCGCGGCCGACGATGTCGGTGCGCGCGCCCATGCCTTCGCCAAGGCCTGGCGACGCCACCTCGATTCGCAAGGATCCCACGCATGAAGATCACCCGCCTGACTACGTTCATCGTGCCACCGCGCTGGCTGTTCCTGCGCATTGATACCGATGCTGGCATCAGCGGCTGGGGCGAGCCGATCGTCGAGGGTCGCGCCCACACCATCGCCGCGGCGGTGGGCGAACTCTCGGACTACCTGGTCGGCAAGGATCCGCGCCACATCGAAGACTTGTGGAGCGTGATGTACCGCGGCGGCTTCTACCGCGGCGGCCCGGTGCTGATGAGCGCGATCGCCGGCATCGACCAAGCATTGTGGGACATCAAGGGCAAGCATCTGGGCCAGCCGGTGCACGCGCTGCTCGGCGGACCGGTGCGCGAGCGCATTCGCGTGTATTCGTGGATCGGCGGCGACCGGCCGGCCGACACCGCGCGCGCCGCGAAGGACGCGGTGGCGCGCGGCTTCACCGCGGTGAAGATGAACGCCACCGAGGAGATGCAGTACGTCGATACCCACGCGAAGGTCGAGCAGGTGCTGGCAAATGTGCAGGCGGTACGCGACGCGGTCGGTCCGCATGTCGGGCTGGGCCTGGATTTCCACGGCCGGGTGCACAAGCCGATGGCCAAGGTGCTGATGCGCGAACTGGCTCCGTACAAACTGATGTTCATCGAGGAGCCGGTGCTGTCCGAGCACCTGGAGGCGTTGCCCGAGCTGGCCGCGGTCTCGCCGGCGCCGATCGCACTGGGCGAACGGCTGTACTCGCGCTACGACTTCAAGCGCGTACTGGCGATCGGCGGCGTGGACATCCTGCAGCCGGATCCCTCGCACGCCGGCGGCATCACCGAGACGCGCAAGATCGCGGCGATGGCGGAAGCCTACGATGTGGCGATCGCGTTGCACTGCCCCCTCGGCCCGATCGCGCTGGCCGCGAACCTGCAGCTGGACGCGGTCTGCCACAACGCCTTCATCCAGGAGCAGAGCCTGGGCATCCACTACAACGCCGGCAACGACCTGCTCGACTATGTCAGCGACCGCAGCGTATTCGCCTACCAGGACGGCTTTGTCGCCATCCCCGGCGGTCCGGGCCTGGGCATCGAGGTCAACGAAGCCTACGTCGCCGAGCGCGCTTCGGCCGGTCACCGCTGGCGCAATCCGGTGTGGCGGCACGCCGACGGCAGCGTGGCGGAGTGGTGAGCATGTCCATGTTCGCCACCTACCCCAGCCTGGTCGACCGCACGGTATTCGTCAGCGGCGGCGCGACCGGCATCGGCGCCGCCTTCGTCGGGCACTTCGCGCACCAGGGCAGCCGCGTCGCGTTCATCGACATCGACCGGGAGCACGGGGAACAGCTCGCCTCGGAGCTTGGCGACGCGCGCCACCGTCCGTTGTTCCTTCCCTGCGACGTGACCGACCTCGACGCACTCGCCGCCAGCATCGCAAAGGCACGCGCCGCGCTGGGGCCGATCGGCGTGCTGGTCAACAACGCCGCCAACGATGTGCGGCATGCGTTCGGCGACACCGGTGCAATCGAGTTCGACCGCAGCATGGCGGTCAACCTGCGCCACCAGTACTTCGCCACGCAGGCGGTACGCGAGGACATGCGGCGACTGGGCGGCGGCTCGGTGATCTGCCTGGGCTCCACCGGCTGGATGAAGAAGAACGCGGGCTATCCGATGTATGCGATGGCCAAGGCCGCCGTGCGCGGCCTGGTCAATGGTCTGGCGCGCGAGCTGGGGCGCGACCGCATTCGCATCAACGCGCTGGTGCCCGGCTGGGTGATCACCGAGAAGCAGCAGCGCCTGTGGCTGGATGCCGACGGCGAGGCGGAAATCGCTCGCGTGCAGTGCCTGCCGGGCCATCTGATGGCCGACGATCTCGCCCGCGCCGCACTGTTCCTGGCCGCCGACGACAGCCGCATGTGTACCGGGCAGGACTTCATCGTGGACGGCGGCTGGGTATGAACGTGCCCGCCACGGTCGTCTTCCAGGCGCGCAACACGCTGGGCGAAGGCATCGTGTGGTGCGAGCGCGAGCAGGCGCTGTACTGGACCGACATCCATGCCGCGACTCTTTGGCGCTACCGTCTGCTCGACGCCCGTGCGGATCAGTGGCCGATGCCCGAGCGGCTGGCCTGCCTGGCACTGTGCGAGGCCGACGGCTGGCTGCTGCTAGGATTCACTTCGCGACTGGCGTTTTTCCACCCGGTCAGTGGCACGTTCGCACCCATCACTACGGTGGAAGCCGGCCTGCCGACGCGCCTGAACGACGGCGCCTGCGATCGCCAGGGCCGCTTCGTGTTCGGCACCCTGCACGAACCGCCCGCGGGCAGAGCCCGACAACCGGCCGGCAGCTTCTACCGCCTCAACGCGGAACTCTCGCTCGAGCGCCTCGATCTGCCCGGTGTGGCGATCAGCAACAGCATCGCGTTCAGCCCCGACGGCCATACGCTGTATTACTGCGATTCGCCCGCCCGCACGATCCAGTGCTGCGACTACGGCGAGCGCTGCGGTCCCTCGCGCACCTTCGCCCGCCTCGACGATCCGCGCGGCGAGCCGGACGGCTCGGCGGTGGACGGGGCCGGCAATCTGTGGAATGCGCAATGGGGGCTGGGACGCGTGGCGTGCTACACGCCGGACGGCCGACTGGACCATTGCATCGACGTGCCCGTCTCGCAGCCGACCCGCCCGGCCTTCGGCGGCCCCGACCTTGCGACGCTCTACATCACCAGCGCGCGCGATGGCCTCGATGCCGGGGCGCTCGCCACCGAACCTTCCGCCGGCGCGCTGTTTGCAGCACCGGCGGGCAGCACCGGCCTGCCGGAACCACGCTTTGCCGGCACGCCGCCGCGAATATCCACCACATAGGCGGCACCAGCCGCCGCCCTCCATACCGCCTACCGGGGAAACACACCCTATGAACACCCACGTCATCGCAGCTCCAGCCATGCAGCCCAGGACCACGGTCGTCTTCACCTGCGTGCTCGCCGCGCTGGCGGGGCTGATGTTCGGCCTGGACATCGGCGTCATCTCGGGCGCCACCCAGTTCATCCAGAACGATTTTTCCGTCAGCGACCACGTCATCGAATGGATCGTGAGTTCGATGATGTTTGGCGCGGCGGTCGGCGCAGTCGGGGCCAGCTGGCTATCCGCCACGCTGGGGCGCAAGCGCTCGCTGATCCTGGGTGCGGTGTTGTTCGTGCTGGGTTCGCTGCTGTCCGGCCTGGCCTGGTCGCCCGGCACGCTTATCGCCGCACGCCTGGTGCTGGGCCTTGCGATCGGCGTGGCCACCTTCACCGCACCGTTGTACCTGGCCGAGGTGGCACCGGAACGCATCCGCGGCGCAATGATCTCCACCTACCAGCTGATGATTACCATCGGCATCCTGGTGGCGTTCCTCTCCGACACGGCGCTGAGCTACACCGGAGCCTGGCGCTGGATGCTCGGCGTAATCGCGATCCCGGGCGCATTGTTCCTGCTCGGCGTGCTGCTGCTGCCGGATAGCCCACGCTGGCTGATGATGCGCGGCCGCCGCGATGAAGCCATCGGCGTGCTGCGTCGCCTACGCGGCGACGAGGCCGTGGTTCTGCGCGAGGCGGCCGACATCGAGGAGCAGCTGAGGACGCCCCAGCGCGGCTGGCACCTGTTCCTGGAGAACCGCAATTTCCGCCGTTCGGTCGGGCTCGGCGTGTTGCTCCAGCTCATGCAGCAGTTCACCGGCATGAACGTGGTCATGTACTACGCGCCGCGGATTTTCCAGACGATGGGCTACGACACGGCCGCGCAGATGTGGTTCACCGCGCTGGTGGGCCTGACCAACGTCCTGGCCACTTTCATCGCCATCGCGCTGATCGACCGCTGGGGCCGCAAACCGATCCTCTACACCGGTTTTGCGGTGATGGCCGCGGGCCTGGGCGTGGTCGGCGCAATGATGCATGGCGGCATCGGCAGTCATGCCGAGCAGATCTTCACGGTGGCGATGCTGCTGATGTTCATCGTCGGCTTCGCCATGTCGGCCGGCCCGCTGGTGTGGACGCTGTGCTCGGAGATCCAGCCGCTCAAGGGTCGCGACTTCGGCATCGGCTGCTCCACCTTCACCAACTGGATCGCCAACATGATCGTGGGCGCCACCTTCCTGAGCCTGCTCAACGGCATCGGCAACGCCCATACATTCTGGCTCTATGCCTCGCTCAACATCCTGTTCATCGGCCTCACCCTGTGGCTGGTGCCGGAGACCAAGGGTGTGACGCTGGAGCAGATCGAACGCAACCTGATGCACGGCAAGCCGCTGCGCGAGATCGGTCGCTAACAGGCTGTTGAAATTCGCCGTTGTCAGGCCTGGTGTTGCGGTGTGCGAATGCGCGGAGCGGGTATCACCCGGGAATCGTTGTTCACGATAGCGAAGCTGGACGATTCCGTACCGGCGCACCATCCGCTGCGCGGCGTGCGCACAACGGTTGATGCCGCACACGAAAGAAGCGATTCCTGGTGCAAGAGTCACGCGCGATGACACCCCATCGCGGCGAACGGCGTGCCACCCTGCCTCCACCACGCGAATTTCGACGGCTTGCCAGGGGATGGAACCGCCAGGCGGCATTCCCATGCCGTCGCTCTCCCCAGGGGGCGCCAGCGTAGCCGGCTCCGCCGCAACCGGCGCGGCGTCTCCCACAGCGAGATCCGCCCGCGCTATATCATCGGGCCGCTTACGAGACGTGCCATGAGCCTGCGCAGCCTGTTCGTCGACTTCAACAGCTACTTCGCCTCGGTCGAGCAGCACGAGGAGCCGTCGCTGCGCGGCCGCCCGGTCGGCGTGGCGCCGGTGGCCGCCGAAACCACCAGCCTGATCGCCGCCAGCTACGACGCCAAGGCGTTCGGCGTGGGCACCGGCACCATGGTTCGCGAAGCGCGCCGGCTATGCCCCGGCATCGTCATCCGCGTCGCGCGGCCGGAACGCTATGTGGTCTGGCATCACCGGCTGATCGAGGCGATCGACCACGCCATCCCGATCGCCCGCGTCGGCTCGATCGACGAGGTAGCCTGCGAGCTGGTCGGCCGCCAGCGCCGGCGCGAAGTCGCCGAGGAAATCGCGCGCCAGGTGAAGAGCGAAATCGCACTGGCCGCTCCCGGTGGCGCGATCCGCTGCTCGATCGGCATCGCGCCAAACGACTTCCTCGCCAAGACCGCCTCGGACATGCGCAAGCCCGACGGCCTCACCGTGATCGAACAAGCCGACCTGCCGCACGCGCTGCATGGGCTGGCACTGCGCGATCTGTGCGGCATCGGCCCGTCGATGGAAGCGCGCCTGCATGACGCCGGCATCACCACCGTGGCCCAGCTCACCGCCGCTTCGAAGCTGGTACTGCGCCGCGTCTGGGGCAGCATCGAGGGCGAGCGCATGTGGGGCCTGCTGCGCGGCGCCTGGCTGCCGACCGCGCCCACCGAACGCGGCTCGATCGGCCACTCGCACGTGCTGGGCCCGGAACTACGCACCCCCGACGGCGCCCGCGCGGTGCTGAAGAAGCTGCTGGTGAAGGCGGCCATGCGCATGCGACGCGAAGAGATGCTCAGCGGTGCGATGGCCGTGCGCATCCGCTTCATCGGCCACGACCAGCGCTGGGAACGCGACCTCGCCTTCGACCCCACCGACGACAGCCGCGAACTGCTGCGCCTGTTGAACGGTATGCTCGACAGCGGCAACCGTCGCCGGCCACTACCGCTGGGCATGGATGCCCGAGTGCCACGAGCGCAGGATGCGCAGGAGTGGCCTGGTCCGGTGAACGCCACGCCATTATCGGTCAGCGTGACTTTGATGCGTCTGGTGCCGCGCACGCAGAGCAGCGGCTCGCTGTTCGCGCCGACGCACGACACAGGTCGCGTCGACGCACTGGTCGACCGCGTCAACGCGAAGTTCGGCTACAACAAGCTCTACTTCGGCAGCATGCAGCTGGCGCTGGAGCACGACGCCGCGCCGATGCGCATCCCGTTCAACCGCGTGCCCGATGCCGGCAGCGAGAACGAGGCCAGCCATGACGCACTGTGGCTGCAATCACTGAATCGGTTCAAGGCGATGACCGAGCAGACGCACCGGCAGCGCGAACGTTCGCGCCACGGACCAGACAAATCATCACCGTGATTACCCGCGGCACAACCGATACCAGCTGATATAGCACCCAACATTCGCACCCAGTCACTTGCTCAAATAGAGTTCGTGGACGACCTGATGGATTGCCTGTATGGAACAAAATGCCTGCCCCCTCAGATATTCAGGAAGCAGCATAATGTGCTCTCGATCTTTTCTTGGATGGAGCGTTCTGTTGCCTGCCTCGACAATCTGCTCCATTGCGTTCTTGAGCTCAGGCCGACTTTCGGCAACTTCTTCCACCAACCTGCCGAGTCTTTTGTATTCTGGTTTCTGTTGATCCTGCTTCTTTGGGTTGATCCCAAGTTTCGAAGCTCGATCAATGAGGGCGTACTCAAGAATCGCCCGAGCAAGCGCAATGACCGAAAGGTGGTTGTCGAACAGGTAGCACCGAGTTAGCTCCTCGATTCGAATGCGCAAGGAACTAGGCATCACCTGTTTTGCTTTTGGGCCTAATACCGGCAAGACCTTGGAAGCATTCTGAATCCAACGATCAGGAGCAAACCATGGAGCCTGAAGCACCTGTTCAACCTCATCGAGCTCCTGTTCCGTGTACTCGCTGTCATCCAAGCGCCAATAATCAAGGCCACTGAATAGGATATTAGCGACCTTGTCGCCCTTGCCGCCCAACTCGATGTGTTCTTGCCTGATGTCATAGCCGATGGCTTGCAATATGTCAGATGCTAGCCGGGCGATATGACTCTTATTGGGCTCAATGACCTCCCGATAGAACTTCCATGGTCCCGACGCCACTTCACCTATTGCCTCGGATAGGTTCTTGGCGACAAGGAGGCGGCCCAAAGCGATGAGGGCAAGAGAGAGACTACAAACGTCATTGGCAAACGCAACGCGTCGATCCGTAGGGATGTCCGAAACCCTTAGGCCAGCCAAGTCCCCTGCCATGCCAATCACTCGTTGGTAAATCTGCTGGCACTCTTGAAGCCGGCTGTTCAATTCGGCTATCTGGGTCACGCTTTGCCCCCTTGAGATCCAAGCAATATCAGACTCACTTTACTCCCACGACACACTGCAGACCGCCTCGCTGAGTACCCCTGGTCATGGTCGCACTCGTCGGTTCGCCAGCGTCACCGCCTCCACGAACCCGCCGAACGGAATGTCGGTGATGCCCACCAGGCCGATATGCGAATTCTCGCCATCAAGCAGGCGCCCGGTGACCGGCTGATCCACGTAGTCGAACCAGTGCGCGCCGACGATGACGGGATCGCTTGCCGCCGCGACGATGAACTTCGCATAGGCTTCACCGCGCTGCTGCTCGTTCCATACCGACACCACGCCCTTGCCGAACGGGCCGCGATCATCGGAGCCGAAGTGGAACTCGCCGATCAGCACCGGCTTGTCCAGTTGACGCATCGCCACCGCGTCGAAGCCGTGCTGCGGCAGGTCGGCGTAGACGTTGAAGCTGACCACGTCGCAGTACCGGGCGCAGGCCGCGACGGCTTCGGGCGTGTTCACCGCGAAGCGGCCACCGAGGAACAGGTGGTGCGGGTCGTGGCGGCGGATCGCTTCCGCCACGGTGCGGAAATAGGTGTCGGCGTAGCGGCGCAGCCACGCGCTGTAGTCGCGCTCGATCGCCGGGTGCGCCTCGTTCGGCGCGGGTGCGGCGAAGCCGGTGGCGTTGAGCGTGTCCCATGAGGTGAGTGCGATGCCCCACGCCGCGGCCAGCGTTTCCGGCGCCACGTACTGTTGGCGCAGCAGCGCGATAAAGGCCTGCTTGGCGGGACTCTTCGCGTCGCCAGCCAGCGTGCCCAGCGCCAAGCCCCAGCGGCCTTGCGGGCCGCTGCCGGCCCAGGCCAGTTCGTTGTCGGCGAAGTAGCCGAGCAGCCAGGGATCGTCGCGCACGCCTTCGCTCGCCTTGGCCACCGCCATTTCCGTCGCCTGCACGAAGCGCGGGTCGAACGGATCGGGCATGCGGCCCCAGTAGTCGTAGCCGCTGGCGACATTGGCGTAGTCGCCGGCGACTTCGATCGAGCGCGTGTACGGCAACCGGTGCGCCTGGCCCAGCGCGTCGTCGCTCCAGTTGCCGATGGTGTTGAAGCCCCAGGCCTGCAGCCGGTCCAGCGTGCGGATGCGCCATGCAGTCAGCCAGTCGCTGCCATCGACGCGATACAGGTTCGCCGCGTAAAAATCGAACCAGCGGCCATGGTTGTAGCCGATGCCACGGCTGGCGCCCTGCTCCTGGCGGCGGCTGTCGTCGCTGCCGTAGAACGCGGCCCACCCGCCACGGTCGGGCGGCAGGTCGTCGAACATGAACCCGCGGCCCTCCACGTAGCTGCGCCCGCCGTCGGTGATGGCCACGTTGACGCCGAGCGAGAAGAAGGCGTGGCCGTCGGGCGTCACCAGGCGCCAGCGGCCGTCCCGCTTCTGCGTGTGGAACCAGCCGGTGCGGTCGAGGCTCTGGACGTCCAGACGCCCTCCATACGCATCCAATCCGGCGTTCTGCACCACGGTCGGCTTCGCCTGCACCGCCGTGCGCAGCGCGGCGTCGGAACCGATCCTCTCCGGCCAGCGGCCGCGGGTGTATTGCCCATAGCGGTCGACGATGCCGGCGTAGGCGTCGTGCAGGGTGGCCGCGCCCGGCGCCACGTCGATGCGGCCGAACAGCAAAATCTGCGCGGCCTGCGGCGCCGGCACGCCGAGCCGGATCGCGCCGACCTTGCGCAGGTCCAGCCTGCCCTGCACCGTGGTCGCCAGCAGGGTCGGCCGGCCGTGCTCGTCGAACGGCATCGGCGGCCCCACCTGCATGCCTTCGCCGCGCGGCGACGTCGCCTGCAGCGGAACCACCAGCGTCTGCGCCGGCCCGGCCGGCACGCCCACCGTCGCGTGCAACTGCTGGCCCGGCGCCGCGCCATCGATCGCCACGTCGAGCGTCACCGCCCACGGCATGGCGTTCTGTACGCGCAGACGAAGTTCGCCCTGCCCCGACCAGTCCCATGCGCCGCTCGTCGGCGCGATCACGACCTGCGGATGCGCCGCCGGCTGGAACGCGTAGCGCTGCTGCGCCACGCCGTCGCCGGCGTGCTCAGTGTTGCCGACGCGCCGCACGTGCTCGAGAGTGACACGGGTCGCCGCATCCGGCGCTGTCAGATCGGTCACGCCCGGCGCGGTCGATGCGTGGCAGGCGCCGAGACCGCACAGGCACAGCCAGATCCATGCATGGCATTTCTTCATCAGCATCCTCACGTGAACCCGCTTCGCAGGGCGGGCACCGCCCGCTGGCCTTGGGCCGCATGGCGCAACAGCGGCGGGCAGTGCCCGCCCTACAAATCTGGTCACCTTACGCCGGGCGATTCCGCGTCCAGCGCTGCCATCCGTAGTACACCGGCACGCCGAGCGCGATGATCAGCAGGCTCATGCCGGCGTCGCCCGGCGCGTGGATGGCGCTGGCCACGATCACGCCGAACACGGTGATCACGAAGACCAGCGGCAGCAACGGGTAGAACGGCACCCGGTACGGCGCCGGATCGTCGATGAAGTGCTTGCGGTACCAGAACAGCGTGCCGATGCCGAACACATGGCCCAGCCACTCGCCCACCGTGGTGTAGTTGAGCAGCTGGTTGAAGCTGCCCGACACGGTCAGCACGATTGCCCATGCGCCGAGTACGGCCAGCGCGATCTGCGGCGCCCGCGTGCGCGGATCGACGCGCCCGGTCGCGCGAAAGAACACGCCGTCGGCGCCCATCGTCTGCAGCACGCGGGCGCCGCCGGCGATCGCGATGCTGCAGTAACCGAAGGTGGAACAGGCGATGCCGACCTCGATCACGGTGGCGCCGTGCGCGCCGAACAGCTTCTGCATCAGGTCCGCCGCCGGCGCGATGCTGGTGGCGAGGCCGGCGTGGCCGAGCCCGGCCAGGTACGCGAAGTTGACCAGCACATAGCACAGCACCACGCCGGCCATGCCCATGCCCAGCGCCCGCGGTAGGGTGCGTTGCGGGTCGCGCACTTCGCCGGCCAGGTCGTTGAGGTAATGAAAACCGCCGTAGGCGAACAGCACCGGCAGCAAGGCGCCGGCAAAGGCCCACGACGACACCGGATGCGTGGTATCCGGCGCCAGTGCCACTCCGAACTGGCCCTGCGCCAGCACCAGGCCGGCCACCACCAGCAACGCGATCGCCAGCACCTTCAGCACGGTGAAGATGTTCTGCATCCATGCACCGGCGCGGATACCGAACAGGTTGATGCTGACGATGAACACGATCGCACCGACCGCTACCGGCATTTCGTAAAGCCGGCTGAGGCCCAGCGCCCGGCAGAAATAGACGGCGAATTTCGTCACCACCGCGGCCACGCTGCCGGGGTAGTTGATCAGCGCCATCGTCCAGCCGAACAGGAACGCCGGCAGCAGGCCGAACGCCTCGCGCAGGTACACATAGATGCCGCCCGCCTGCGGCCGCCGCGCGCCGAGCTCGCCATAGCACAGCACGCCAGCCAGGGTCAGCAGGCCGCCGATCGCCCATAGCGCCAGCACCTGCATGCCGGACGAGGTGTTCTGCGCCACCGTGGCCGGCGTGATGAAGATGCCTGCCCCGATCACGCCGCCGATGACGATCATCGCGGCGTCCCAGGTGTTCAGGCGGCGGGCATAGGCGTTGGCGGGTTCGATCGGCATGGCGGCTACCTTGCCATTGTCCGTGCGGTTTCCACCAGTCCCGCATGGCGCATGGCCGTGCCCGGCGGCATGCCATCCGGCAAATTGACAAGCCGCAGCCGCACCGGAAGACTGTCGCCGGCAGTGCGTCATGTGCTGCCGGTTCATGGCGCCGCGACGATCGCGCGGCGCCATCGCTGCCGAGGGGTGCTGCAGCGGACGTCGTCCGCCACGCTCGGCCTGCGATTCCGTCGCAAGGGCGCCCTTTCCGCCTGCTGGAGATGTCGCCATGCCCGTTCCCGTCGCCCCTCGCCGGCTCGCCCTCGCCACCTCCATCGACCATGCGTCGATCCAGCCCGACGACGCGCACCTGGCCGCCACGCTGGAACGGCTCGGGCTGCCGCCGGTGGTCTGCGTGTGGAACGACCCGACGGTGGATTGGTCGGCGTTCGACGCGGTGCTGATCCGCACCATCTGGGACTACTTCAAGCACCACGCCGCGTTCATCGACTGGCTGGACCGGCTCGACGCGCTGGGCGTCCCCACCATCAACGACAGCGCGCTACTGCGCTGGAACAGCGACAAGCGCTACCTGCTCGAACTGGCGCGGCACGGCGTCGCCATCATCCCCACCCGGCTGGCCGGCGCGGACGCGCTGCCCGACACGCTGGCGGCAATGGCGGGGCAATCGGTGGTGATCAAGCCCAGCGTCAGCGGCAGCGCCTGGCACACGCTGCGCGGCACCGCCGGCGACGCGGCGCTCGCCGATGCCGCAGCGCAACTGCCGCGCGAACGCGACTACCTGGTGCAGCCGTTCGTGCCGGAGATCGTCAGCGCCGGCGAATGGTCGCTGCTGTACTTCGCCGGCGAGTTCAGCCACGCGGTGATCAAGCGCCCCGCCGCGGGCGACTACCGCGTGCAGGGCGAGTACGGCGGCCGCACCGAGCCGGCGCAACCCGACGCCGCCATCCTGGCCGCCGCCGACCGCGCACTGGCCGCGCTGGCGGCGCTCGGCCACGGCGGGCACGCCTACCTGCGCGTCGACGGCGTGGTCAGCGGCGGCCGCTTCCTGGTGATGGAGCTGGAACTGATCGAACCGTTCCTGCACCTGGCCGCGCACCCGGCGGCGGCGGAGCGGCTGGCACGGGAGGTGGCCGCGCGGATCGGCCGGCCGGATGCGGCCGCAATGGCCCGTGCGCGCTAAGCCGCCGCGCCGGCGCGACGCCGCCGCGCGTTCCCCGCGCTGGCTGCGCCTGGCCTCGTGGGGCGGATCGCTGGCGGCGTTCGCGCTGGCGGCGTGGCTGCTGCGGCGCTACGTCACCGGGCTGTCGTGGCGCGAGGTGGCGGCCGCCTGGGCGCAGTTGCCGGCGCGGCACATCGCATCCTCGGTCGTCGCCGCGGCGGTCAGCCTGACGATGCTGGCGCTGTTCGACGTGCTGGCGGCGCGCACGGTGGTGGGCGATCGCGTCTCCGCACGGCTGGCGGCGTTCGCCGGCGCGGTTACCCAGGGCATCTCGAACACGCTGGGCTTCCATGCGATCACCGGCGCCGCGCTGCGCTACCGCATCTACGCCACCGCCGGGCTGGGCGCCGGCGACATCGCGCGCATCGTGGCCCTGGCCGGGCTCGGCGTGGGACTGGGCTTCGCCGTGGTGGTCGCCGGCGCGCTGTGCTGGCAGCCGCAGATCACGCAGGGCTGGGGCCGCTGGCCGGGCATGGCGCTGGCCCTGCTGCTGCTCGCCCTGCTCGGCTGGCTGGCCCGGCCGCGCACGCTCGCGCTGGGCCGGCTGACGCTGCCGCTGCCGGGCGCCGGCACCGCGGCGGCGCAGATGCTGATCGGCGGCGTGGAGATGCTGGCCGCGATCAGCGCGCTGTACGTGCTGCTGCCGGCCGGCGCGGCGCCGCCGTTCGTCGATTTCCTGCCGATCTACGTCGGCGCGGTACTGGCCGGCATCGTGAGCCACTCGCCGGGCGGGCTGGGCGTATTCGAGACGATCATGCTCGCCTCGTTCCCGCCCGAGGCACGCGCCGACCTGCTCGCCGCGATGCTGTGCTACCGGCTGACCTACAACCTGCTGCCGTTCGTGCTGGCCAGCGCGGCGCTGGCCGGCTTCGAATGGCGCCTGCGGCGGTCGGCGCGACATCACTGCTGACACCCGCCGGCGGCGCGCGCCTCTAGAATCGGCGCATCGCCCCGCCATGGTTGTCCGCGTTGTCCGCCTCGCCGCGCAAGATCCTCCACGTCGACATGGACGCGTTCTACGCGTCGGTGGAGCAGCGCGACGACCCCTCGCTGCGCGGCAAGCCGGTGGCGGTGGCCTGGCGCGGCGCGCGCTCGGTGGTGTGCGCGGCCAGCTACGAGGCGCGCGTGTTCGGCGTGCGCTCGGCGATGCCGGCGATCCGCGCCGAGCGGCTGTGCCCGCAGCTGATCTTCGTGCCGCCGGACTTCGCGCGCTACAAGGCGGTATCGCGGCAGGTGCGCGAGATCTTCGCGCGGCACACCGAGCTGATCGAGCCGCTGTCGCTGGACGAGGCCTACCTCGACGTCACCGTGACCCGCAGCGGGCTGGGTTCGGCCACCGCCACCGCCGAGGCGATCCGCGCGGCGATCCGCGCGGAAACGCAGCTGACCGCCTCGGCCGGGGTGGCGCCGAACAAGTTCCTGGCCAAGATCGCCTCGGACTTCCGCAAGCCCGACGGCCTGTTCGTGATCCGGCCGCACCAGGTCGAGGCCTTCCTCACCCCGCTGCCGGTGGGCCGCCTGCCCGGCGTGGGCAAGGTGATGGAGGCGAAGCTGGCCGCGCTCGGCATCGCCACCGTGGGCGAGCTGCGCGCGTTCGCGCTGGCGGAACTGGAGCAGCGCTTCGGCCGCTGGGGCCGGCGCCTGCACGAGCTGGCGCGCGGCATCGACGAGCACCCGGTGCAGCCGGAACGGCCCACCCTGCAGATCTCCGCCGAGGACACCTTCGAGCACGACCTGCGGCTCGACGAACTCGAACCGCACATCCGCCGGCTTGCCGAAAAGGCCTGGGCCGGCCACCAGCGCGAGCGTGGCCGGGTGGCGCGCACCGTGGTGCTGAAACTGAAGACCGCGGACTTCCACACGCTGACCCGCAGCCTCACCCCGTCGGCGCGGCCGATGTCCGCCGGCGAACTGGCCGACCTCGCCTGCGCCCTGCGCGAGCGCGTCGAGCGCCCGGCCGACAGCCGCTACCGCCTGGTCGGCGTGGGCCTGGCCGGCTTCGTCGAACGCGACAGCTACCAGGCGCAGACCGACCTGTTCGATGATATTTGACGCGATACGCAGGCCGACCGGCCGTCGCCCGGGCACCGCCGTGTGACAGGGTTCTCACGCAGTTTCTTGCGCATATCCGCCATTCATCCTGCCGCCCGGACCCGGCCCTATCGTGGATGCGCCATGCACCGCCTGGCCCACTACCTACTGGAGATCACGCCATGACCAAGACCATCACCGCCGTCCTGATTGCCGCCGCCTTCGCCCTGCCGATCTCGTTCGCCATCGCCGCCCCGCAGCATGGCGCGGGTGGTGGCCACACCCCGCCCAGCGCACCGTCCATGCCGATGAACCACGACGCGCATGGCGACGCGGTGTCCAACGCTGCGCACACGGCGAAGGCGGACGATACCAATGTCGGCAAGGCCGTCAGCCCGGTCGCCAGCGACAAGAACCAGGGCAAGCACGAGGCCAAGGGCCACTCGAAGACCCATCACCATCACCACTGAGCATCCTGCGCACCCATGCGCGGCGAAGGGCCGGATCGCATGATCCGGCCCTTCGTTTTTGTCCGCCGCGCGGTCGACTGCAGCCAGTCGCGGAAAAACGCGCGGCGCGGCCACCGACCCGCTTCGCACGCATGCCGGCGACGCGGTGGGCATCCGCCGGCGGATCTAGCCGATGCGCCGCGAGATCGCGAAGAACGCCAGGTTGCCCAGCCCGGTCATGCCCGCCAGCACGGCGACCAGGCCGGGGGTGACGTCCTGCCAGCCGAACCACTGGATCAGGCCGAAACCGAGCGCCAGCGCGACCAGCACGATGCCCCAGCGCAGCGAGGAGTGGCGCCGGCGCAGCTCCTCGTCGCGCAGCAGCGAGTTGACCAGCTCCTCCGAGCCGCCGGCGTTGACCATCTGCCGGCGCACCCTCGCGTCCACTACCACCTTGATCGCGTAGGCGATGCAGACGAACAGGCTGATCGGGATCAGGATTTCGAAATTCATGGCGGCTTTCCTTGTGGCGGGTACGGGATGGTGGACGTTCGAGACCTTGGATACAGAAAGCCCGCGAACGGTTGCAACAAAGTGCTTGCAACCGTTTCCCGCCTGCGCGTATCCCTTGCCCCATGGATGACACCCGCAGCAGCCCCGACCGCGACCTGGTCGACGCCGTGCTGGCCCACCGGCCGGGCGCGTTCGAACACCTCGTGCGCGAACACCAGGGGCTGTGCTGGCACATCATCCAGCGCATGGTGCGCAACCCGGAGGACGCGCGCGAACTGTGCCAGGACACCTTCCTGCGCGTGCACCAGTGCCTGCACCAGTACCGCTACGAGAGCGCGCTGAAATCCTGGATCGGGCGCATCGCCTACACCATCGCGCTGCGCCACCTGCAGCGCAAGCGCATCCCGCTGGTCGACCACGGCGGCGACAGCGACGACTACGCGCTGGTGGAAAACATCGGCGACGGCTTCGACCTGGAAGCGGCCTGCGCCGACGAGGAAACCCGGCGGCACCTGCATGCGGCGATCGAGCAACTGCCGCCCTTGCAGCGCACGCTGCTGACGCTGTATTACCTGGAAGAAACGACCATCCCGGAGATCACGCGGATCACCGGCCTGGCCAGCGGCACCATCAAGAGCCACTTGTTCCGCTCACGCCTGCGCCTGCGCGGCGCGCTCGAAGCACGGACCGGAGTTGCAGCATGATCCAGCACACCGACGACCCCATCCCCCCCTTCGACGACGCAGCGCACGAGCGCGAATGGCTGGCGCAGGAAAGCGCGATGCGGCGCGAGCGCCTGCAGCTCGATCCCGCCGGCGACGATGCGCGCAGCCGGCGCTACCGGCTGCTCGCGCGCGCCTTGCGCGAACCGTTGCCGGATACGTTGCCGGCGGATTTCGCGCAGCGGCTGGCCGCACGGGTTGCCGCCAGCCCGGATCGGCGAGCGGCATCCGACACGCGTTTCGAATTCGCCCTGATGCTGGTACTGGCGACCGCGCTGGCCGTGGCCGCAGGCGTGGTGATGGCGATGTACGGCGGCGCGTGGCTGCCGTCGTTCATCACGATCCTGCCCACCCCGAATGCACCCGCCACCCGCTGGCTGCTGGCGCTGGCCGGCTGCCTCGGCGCGTCATGGCTGCTGGGGCAATGGCAACGGCACGCGCAGGGAAAGGCGCGTTGAGATGCCTGCCTCTTGCGCACGGCACGCAGGCTCGACCGCGTAGGGCGGACACTGTCCGCCGCTCTTGCCACTCTTCCGCAGCGCGCCGAAAAACCGGCGGGCCGTGCCCGCCCTACGCAGCTCCCGGACCGCCTGTAGGAGCGCACCCTGTGCGCGATGCTTTTCGGTGCCGTGACGGAGAGCATCGCGCACAGGGTGCGCTCCTACAGCCGCGCGGCAAACGCGTCACAGCTCCAGCACCGCATCCAGTCCGCGATGCAGGCCAACCAGGCCACCCACCTTACGGATCGCCAGCAGCGCGCCGTCCACGTAGGGTTTCGCGCTGCTGCCGGCGTTGTGGCGGATCGTCAGCGTCTGGTCCGGCAGGCCGAAGATCGCCTCGGCACCGAGTACGAAGCCAGGCAGGCGCACCGCATGCACCTGGCTGCCGGCCAGCGTGCCGCCGCGCGTCTCGCGCAGGCCAACGGTCTGCTCCAGCGGCACTTCCAACTGCGGCTGGCGCTGCCGGCCCATACGCATGGCCAGCTCGCGCACGGTGCCGCTGGGCGCGTCCGGCTTGCCGGCATAGGCGTAGTCGATGATCTCCCACTGCGGCAGCAGCTTCGCCGCCATCTCGGCGAACCTGATCAGCAGCACTGCGGTCAGCGCGAAGTTGCTGCAGGCGAGCACGCCGCGCCCGCACTCGCGCGCGACGGCGTCGATCTGCGCGTAGTCCTCGTCGGTGAGGCCCGAGGCGCCCACCACCACATGGGCGCCGTGTTCCAGCGCGGCGAGGATGTTCGCCCTGGCGGTATCGGGGTGGGTGTACTCGACGAACACGTCGCAGGGCGTGGCCAGCGCCTTGGCCGCACTGGCGAACACCGGCGTGGCGATACCGGCATCGCCCAGCGCCGCGCCCAGCGGCAGGCCGGCGTGCCGGCGCGATACCGCGGCGACCAGTTGCAGGTCCGCGCTGGCGGCCACGCCGCGCGCCAGCTCCGAACCGGCCCAGCCGGTGGCGCCGGCAAGGCATACCTTCAGCGACATGGCCACCTCCTCGTCATGCGTTTGCCGCGACGGAGCGCGGCGGGGGTCACTTCTTCTTCGGCATGTACAGGTCGGTGATCGTGCCTTCGTACACTTCCGCCGCCATGCCGACCGATTCGCCCAGGGTCGGATGCGGGTGGATGGTGAGTGCGATGTCGGCGGCTTCGCTGCCCATCTCGATCGCCAGTGCCAGCTCGGAGATAAGGTCGCCGGCATTCACCCCGACGATGCCGGCACCGACGATGCGATGGGTTGCCTCGTCGAAGATCAGCTTGGTGAAACCTTCGGTACGGTCGATGCCGATCGCGCGGCCGCTGGCGGCCCACGGGAACTTGCCCACGCCGACCTTCAGGCCTTTCTCCTTCGCCTCGCGCTCGCTCACGCCGACCCAGGCCACTTCCGGGTTGGTGAACGCCACCGACGGAATCACCCGCGCGTCGAAATGGCTCTTCAGGCCAGCCACCACCTCGGCCGCCACATGCGCCTCGTGGGTGGCCTTGTGCGCCAGCATCGGCTGGCCGACCAGATCGCCGATCGCGAAAATGTGCGGCACGTTGGTGCGCATCTGCGAGTCGACGTTGATGAAACCGCGCTCGGTGACGGCGACGCCGGCCTTGTCCGCGCCGATCTTGCCGCCGTTCGGCGAGCGCCCCACCGACACCAGCACGCGGTCGAACAGCGTGGTCGCGGGGATGCTGTCACCCTCGTAGCTGACCTCGATGCCCTTCTTGGTGGCCTTCGCCTCGACCACCTTGGTCTTCAGGTGCACGCCCTTGAGCCGGCTGCCCAGGCGTTTGGCCAGCGGCCGGATCAGGTCCGCATCGGCGCCGGGGATGAGCTGGTCCATGAACTCGACCACGGTCACTTCGCTGCCCAGCGCGGCATACACGGTGGCCATTTCCAGGCCGATGATGCCGCCGCCGACGACTAGCAACTTCTTGGGCACGTCGCGCAGTTCCAGCGCGCCGGTGGAGTCGACGATACGCTCGTCGTCCCACGGGAACGACGGCAGCTTCACCGACTGCGAACCGGCGGCGATGATCGCGTACTCGAAGCGGACCAGCTTCACGCCGTCCTTCGTCTGCACTTCCATTTCATTCGGCGACACGAACGTGCCCACGCCCTCGACCGTGCGCACCTTGCGCTGCTTCGCCATCGAGGCGAGCCCGCCAGTGAGCTGGCCGACCACCTTGCCCTTGAAGCTGCGCAGCTTGTCGATGTCGATCTTCGGCGCGCCGAAGCTGACGCCGTGCGCGGCCATCGCTTCTGCCTCGTCGATCACTGCCGCCGCGTGCAGCAATGCCTTGGACGGGATGCAGCCGACGTTGAGGCAGACGCCGCCGAGACTGGCGTAGCGTTCCACCAGCACGGTGTCGACGCCCAGGTCGGCGGCGCGGAACGCGGCGCTGTAGCCGCCGGGGCCGGAGCCGAGCACGACCAGCTTGCATTCGATGTCGGCCTTGCGGCCGGAGGCACCCGCGGCCTGCGGCGCCGGCGCACTCCCTCCCCTGCTGGCAGGGGAGGGTTGGGGAGGGGTAGCCGCCGGTGCAGCCTGCTTGGGCGCCTCGGCTTTCGGCGCCGCGGCATCGCCAGCCACTCCCAGCACGGCGATCACCGCCCCCTCGGACACCTCATCGCCCACCTTGAGCTTAAGTTCCTTGATCACGCCGGCGGCGCTGGAGGGAATCTCCATGGTCGCCTTGTCCGACTCCAGCGTGATCAGGCTCTGCTCCTTCGCCACCGTGTCGCCGGCCTTCACCAGCACTTCGATCACCGGCACGTTGTCGTGGCCGCCGATGTCGGGAACCTTGATCTCGATCGTGTTCGCCATCGTCATCGCCTCCGGTCAGAGCAGCAGCCGGCGGACGTCGCCGAGCTGGTTGGCCAGGAAGCTGGCGAAGCGCGCGGCGAGCGCGCCGTCGATCACCCGGTGGTCGTACGACAGCGACAGCGGCAGGACCAGCCGCGGCGCGAATTCCTTGCCGTTCCACAGCGGCTTCATCACCGACTTGGAGACGCCGAGGATGGCGACTTCCGGCGCGTTGACGATCGGCGTGAAGTAGGTGCCGCCGATGCCGCCGAGCGAGCTGATCGAGAAGCAGCCGCCGGACATCTCGGCCGGGCCGAGCTTCTTGTCGCGCGCCTTCTTCGAGATCTCGGCGAGGTCGCGCGCCAGGTCGAGCAGGCCCTTCTTGTCGCAGTCGCGGATCACCGGCACCACCAGGCCGTCGGGCGTGTCCACCGCGATGCCGATGTGGAAGTACTTCTTCAGGATCAGCTTCTCGCCCGACTCGTCGAGCGAGGCGTTGAACTGCGGGAACGCCTTCAGCGCGGCCACCACCGCCTTGATCTGGAATACCAGCGGGCTGATCTTCAGGTCCTTGTTCTCGGCGCCGAGCTGCTTGCGGAACGCCTCCATCTCGGTGATGTCGGCGTCCTCGTGCTGGGTGACGTGCGGGATCATCGCCCAGTTGCGCGCCAGGTTCGCGCCGGAGATCTTCTGGATGCGCGACAGCGGCTTTTCCTCGATCTCGCCGAACTTGGCGAAGTCGACCTTCGGCCACGGCAGCAGGTTCAACCCGCCCACCGAGGCGGACGCGCCGGCCACCGGGCGCGCGCCGGAAGCGAGCGCGTGCTTGACGTAGGCGCTGACGTCCTCGCGCTGGATGCGGCCGCCGCGGCCGCTGCCCTTCACCTGCTGGATGTCCACGCCTAGCTCGCGCGCGAACGCGCGGATCGCCGGGCTCGCGTACGGCGCGTCGCCGGGCATCACGATACTGGCGTCGAGCGGCCGGCGCGTGCTCGGCGGCAGGTCGCCCTCGGGCACGTTGCCGGGCTGCACGCCCTGGCCGGCGATCGGCGAGGGCTTCGGTTCGGCAGGGGCGGAAACTGGTGGCTTCACCGCTTCGGGCGCACCCTCGCCCCTGCCCTCGGCAATTGCTCCCTGCATTGCTCTACCTCCCGCATCCTTGCGGTCGTCTCCCGCGGCGGGAGAGGGGGACGTGGAGACGGCTGCACCATCGGCTTCGATGACGGCGATCACCGCGCCCTCGGAGACCTCATCGCCCACCTTCAGCTTCACTTCCTTCACCGTGCCGGCGAACGGCGAAGGCACTTCCATGGTCGCCTTGTCCGATTCCAGCGTGATCAGGCTCTGCTCCTTCTCCACCCGGTCGCCGGCCTTGACCAGCACTTCGATGACGGGAACGTCCGCGTGGCCGATATCGGGGACGCGGGCTTCTTTGAGGTCGGCCATGGTGACTCCTGCTGGCGATGGCGTACCGCTCGGGGATGGCGGCCGCATACAAGACCGCAATCATAGCGAAGGCGGGCCGGTTTCGTATGCCCGGATCGGGCTTTCCGGAAGGCCGAGCGGCTACCATGCGCATGCGTATGCATGACCTTGAGCGCACGCAAACCGGGGATTCGTCCCGTACCCTGAAAGCCGATGACCCGGCCGCGCGGACGGCCCAGGAAGGAAGCCATGCTGACGATTCGCGACCTGTCGAAAACCTACGCCAACGGCGTGCGGGCGCTGCGCGGCGTATCGCTGGACATTCCCAGCGGCATGTTCGGCCTGCTCGGCCCGAACGGCGCCGGCAAGTCGTCGCTGATGCGCACGATCGCCACGCTGCAGGACCCGGACGAAGGCACGATCCGGCTGGACGGGATGGATCTGCTCGCCGACAAGCAGGCCACCCGCCGCCTGCTCGGCTACCTGCCGCAGGAGTTCGGCGTGTACCCGAAGGTCTCGGCCGAGGCGATGCTGGAGCACTTCGCCGTGCTCAAGGGCGTCACCGTCAAGGCCGAGCGGCGCGAGCTGGTGGAATCGCTGCTGCGCCAGGTGAACCTGTGGGACGTGCGCAAGCGCAAGCTCGGCACCTATTCCGGCGGCATGCGCCAGCGCTTCGGCATCGCGCAGGCGCTGATCGGCGACCCGCGCCTGGTGATCGTCGACGAACCCACGGCGGGGCTCGATCCGGAGGAGCGCAACCGCTTCCTCAACCTGCTGGCCGAGATCGGCGAGCGGGTGGTGGTGATCCTGTCCACGCATATCGTGGAGGACGTCACCGACCTGTGCTCGCACATGGCGATCATCGGCCAGGGCCAGGTGCTGCTCAGCGGCGAACCGGCCGAGGCGATCCGCTCGCTGGATGGCCGCGTGTGGCGGCGCACGGTCGACAAGTCCGAGCTGGACGGCTACCGCGCCCGCATGAACATCCTGTCCACCCGCCTCGCCGGCGGCCGCACCCTGCTGCACGTGCTGGCCGATGCGCTGCCGGAAGAAGGCTTCGAACCCGTCGCGCCCGACCTGGAAGACGTCTACTTCGGCCGCCTGCGCGCGCAGGCCGTCGCCCGCGCCGCCTGAGCGCACCCGATACCCCGCCGTAGGAGCCCGCTCGCGGGCGATGCTGTTGCTCTGATCTTTCATCGAGGCGTCAAGGCAACGGCATCGCCCGCGGGCGGGCTCCTACGGCAGCCAGACAGGGATCATTGATGTTCTCGCAGTCGACATTCTTCGAAATCCTCCGTTTCGAACTGCGCCAGCAGCTGAAGGCGCCGCTGTTCTGGATCATCGCGGCGGTATTCGGCGCGCTGGCCTTCGCGCTGGCCAGCACCGACGCGGTGGTCGTCGGCGGCGCCAGCGGCAACGTGCTGCGCAACGCGCCGCTGGTGATCGCGCGGCTGCTCGGCGTGCTCACCGTGCTCAGCATCTTCCTGGTGACGGTGTGCGTGGCCGGCGCAGCGCTGCGCGATTTCGACCACCGCACCGCGGAGCTGTTCTTCACCACGCCGATGAGCCACGGTGCCTACCTCGGCGGCCGCTTCGCCGCCGGCTATCTCGCCGCGCTGGCGGTCATGCTGGCCTGCGCGCTGGGCCTCGCCGTCGGCGGCCTGATGCCGTGGATCGATGCGACGCGGCTGGGCCCGGCGAGCTGGCATGGCTATGCGTGGGCGTTCGGCGTGATGGTGGTGCCGGACATGCTGTTCATCGCCGCGCTGCTGTTCCTGCTCGCCACCACCACGCGTTCGCTGCTGGCCACCTACATCGGCCTGATCGCCTACTTCGTGCTGAACTCCGTCGTCGGCCTGCTGACCCGCGACGTCAACAATCATTTCATCGCCGCCATGCTCGACCCGTTCGGCGGCCGCACCCTGGCCCTGGTCACGCGCTACTGGTCGGCCGACCAGGCCAACCACGACCTGCCCGCGCTGAACGGCGTGCTGCTGTTCAACCGGGTGCTGTGGAGTGCGGTCGGCGTGGCCATGCTGGGCGTCGCCGTGGCGCTGTTCCGCCCGAATCGCGAAGGCCTGCAGCTGCCGCGACGCAGGAAGCGGGCCGAGCCGCCGCTGCTGCGCCCGCAAGCCGGCGCCGCCACGCCGACCTTGCCGAAGGTGCGCCTGGCTGACGACCTGCGCGCGCACCTGCTGCAGCTGCGCACGCAGTTCGTGTTCGACACCTTGGGGGTACTGCGCGGGGTGCCGTTCCTGGTCATGCTGGCGCTCGGGCTGTTCAACCTGATCTTCGCGCTCGCGCTGTCCAGCCAGATCTACGGCACCGCCACCTGGCCGGTGACGCACCAGGTCCTGGAGAACGTGCGCGGCGGCTTCCAGTGGCTGCTCTACATCATCATCACGTTCTACGCCGGCGAGCTGGTGTGGCGCGAACGAAGCCAACGCTCGGCCGAGGTCAGCGACGCGTTCCCGGTACCGGACTGGGTGCCGCTGACCGCCAAGCTGGGCGCCTTGCTGGCGGTGATCGCCACGTTCCTGCTGATTGGCGCGGTCGTGGGCATCGGCTGGCAGCTGGGCCATGGCTATACGCACCTGGAACCCGGGCTGTACCTGGCCGCGCTGGCATTGAATGCGATGCCGTTCGCGCTGCTGGCGGTGCTGGCGCTGTTCCTGCAGGTGCTGTCGAACAACAAGTTCCTCGGCTACCTGCTGACCATCGTGTGGTTCGTCTGCCAGATCGGCTTCGGCCTGCTGCACTGGGAGCAGAACCTGTACAACTACGGCAATGCCCCCGCCACGCCGTATTCGGACATGAACGGTTTCGGGCATTTCCTCGAGGCTGCGCTGTGGTTCGACTTCTACTGGGCCAGCTGTGCCGTGGCGCTGCTGGTGCTGGCGGCGCTGTTCTGGGTGCGCGGCACCGACCAGTCGTGGCGCGGGCGCCTGCGCGAGGCACGCGCGCGGCTGCACGCGCCGGCGAAGATCGTGCTGGCTGCGGCGCTGCTCGCGTTCATCGGCAGCGGCGCGTGGATCTACTACAACACCAACGTGCTGAACCACTTCCGGAACAGCACCGCGAAGACGATCCAGCGCGCCGACTACGAGAAGAAATACGCGAAGTACAAGAATCTGCCGCAGCCGCGCATCACCGCAGTGAAGGCTGATGTCGACATCTTCCCGTACCGGCGCCGGCTGGATATCCGCGGCCACTACACGCTGGTCAACCAGCACGACGCCCCGATCAGCGAGCTGCACGTGAACTTCAACGACGAGTTCGCCGTGAAGTCGCTCGCCTTCGCGCCGCACGACACGATCAGCGCGGACAGGGATCTCGGCTACACCATCTACCGGCTGAAGGCGCCGCTGGCGCCGGGCGCGTCGATGGACTTCGCGTTCACGCTGGAATACGCACCGAAGGGTTTCACCAACAGCCCGGAAGGCCAGTTCCTCGCCCACAACGGCACCTTCTTCAACAACAGCGTGATGCCGCAGTTCGGCTACCAGACCCAGGCGCAGCTGACCGACCGCAACGACCGGCGCAAGTACGGGCTTTCCGCCGAGGTGCCGCGGATGCCGAAGCTGGGCGACGAGAAGGCGCGCGCGAACACCTACATCAGCAACGACGCGGACTGGATCAGTTTCGACACCACCGTGTCCACCGCCGCCGACCAGATCGCGGTGGCGCCGGGTTATCTGCAGAAGGAGTGGACCGCCAACGGCCGGCGCTATTTCCACTACACCATGACCCAGGACGGCAAGGACCAGCCGATGCTGCCGTTCTTCTCGTACCTGTCGGCGCGCTACGCGGTGAAGCACGAGCACTGGAAGGGCGTGGACATCGCGGTGTACTACAACCCGGCGCACGCGTGGAACGTGGACCGGATGATCCAGGGCGCGAAGGATGCGCTGGACTATTACGACGCCAACTTCACGCCCTACCAGTTCAAGCAACTGCGCATCCTGGAATTTCCGAACTACGCCAGCTTCGCGCAGTCGTTCGCCAACACCATCCCGTACTCCGAGTCGATCGGCTTCATCGCCGACCTGCGCGACAAGAGCAAGATCGACTATGTCTACTACGTCACCGCCCACGAAGTGGCGCACCAGTGGTGGGCGCACCGGGTGATCGGTGCCAACATGCAGGGCTCGACCATGCTCAGCGAATCGCTGGCGCAGTACTCGGCGCTGATGGTGATGAAGCACAAGTACGGCGCCGACCAGATGCACAAGTTCCTGAAATACGAACTGGACGGCTACCTGGCCGGCCGCGCCACCGAGAAGCTGGCCGAGGAGCCGCTGGCAAAGGTGGAGAACCAGCAGTACATCCACTACAGGAAGGGCTCGCTGGTGTTCTACGCGCTGCAGGACTACATCGGCGAAGGCACGCTGAACGCGGTGCTGAAGCAGTTCCTGCTCGACAAGGGTTTCCAGCCGCCGCCGTACACCACCTCGCAGGAATTCATGGACGCGCTGGCGGAAGCCGTCGATCCGAAATGGAAGGGACTGCTGGATGACTTTTTCTGGAAGATCACCCTGTTCGACAACCGCCTCACCGACGCCACTGCGAAAAAACTACCGGATGGCAAGTACGAGGTGACCCTGAAGGTGCACGCCGGCAAGGTCTACGTCGACGGCACCGGCAGGGAAACCGCGGCGAAGCCGGACATCCCGATCGAGGTCGGCGTGTTCGCCGCCTCGCCCGGCGACGGCAGGGACGGCAGGCCGCTGTACCTGGAGAAGCGCCTGCTGCCCGACGGCGACAGCACGCTCACCGTCACCGTGGACGGCAAGCCCGCATTGGCCGGCATCGACCCTTACAACGAACTGATCGACAAGGTGTCCAGCGACAACCGCCGCGCGGTGACCGTGCCGTAGGCTCAGTCGGCCTTCGGCGCGCCCCGCACCAAGGTGACTTCCTGCGGCCCCACCGGGACGCTGATCCGGCGCGCGTCGATCTGCCGCTTGATCGCGTGCAGCAGGTCGGTCTGCGTGCTCCAGTTGTCGGCGCTGCGGGTCCAGCCGCGCAGCACCAGGTTCACCGTCTGCGCGGCCAGGCTCTCGATCCACACGCCGGGGGCCGGCTCTTTCAGGACACGTGGGTCCGCGGCCATCAGCTGCGTGATCGTCGCCATCACCCGGTCCGCGTCGTCGCGGTAGGCGATGCCGAGCTTCACTTCGAAGCGCCGCGTGCCCAGGCGGTTGTAGTTGACGATGACATCGCCGCCGATCTTCGCGTTCGGCAGGATCGCCTCGCGGTTGTCCGGCAGGACCAGCTGGGTGTGCATCAGGTTGATGGCGTGCACGGTGCCTTCGCTGCCGCCGGCGCTCACGTAGTCGCCGACCCGGAACGGCCGGAACACCACCAGCAGCACGCCCCATGCCAGGTTGCTGAGCGAACCCTGCAGGGCCAGGCCGATCGCCAGCCCGGCGGTGCCCAGCGCGGCGACCATCGGCGCCGACGGCACGCCCAGAACGCCCAGCGCGGTCACCAGCAGCAGGGCGACCAGCACGCCATAGGTGAGGTTGCGCAGGAAGCCGCTGAGCGTGGAATCGAAACTGGCGCGGCCCAGCGCGCGCTGCACGACATTGGCGAGCCGGCGCGCCACCCACATGCCGACCAGCAGCACCAGCAGGGCGCCGAGCAGGCGCAGGCCGATCTGCACCGCCTGGTCGGTATAGGCGGACATCGCACGGGTCGCTGCCGGCGCGACGGAAACATCGAACATGGCTTGCCTTCCGCAAAAAAACCGGAGGCCAGCCTAGCAGGAGAGCCGCGCCAACACCGCCAGGGCCGGCGGCGCGGGCGCCGCCACGGACGGCTAGAGCCGGCGGTCCTCGATCTCGCTGACCCGGCCGTCGACGATCGTCACCACGGTGACATGGCCGTCCCGGCGGTAGCGCCACTGTTCGCCGCCCTGCTTGTCGTCGACTACCCGGACGCCGCCGCGGCGGCTGCCGTGGCTGCGCGACTTGCGCGCGTGCGATTTCGACGAGGGCTTGCCCAGCAGCTCGACCACCCGTTCGCGGCTGTCGCCGGCGCTGAGCACCTGGTTGCCGATGCGCAAGGTGCTGGAGGCGTGCACGGCGGCACTGAACGCGAACAACGCGATGACGAGACGAATGCGCATGACCTGCTCCCTGGCCTGATTGGAATCCATGAATCCGCTGGCCGCCTTGCGACGACCCTTCGCTCAGCTGCGGCGGTCGTCGATGTCAGCGACCTTGCCGGCAATGATCGTCACCACGACCACATGGCCATTGTCGCGGGTGTATTGCCAGCGTTCGCCGAGATGCGCGCCGAACTTGTTCTCCACCGGTTCCTTGTAGGCCGGCGTGCCCAGCAAGGCGACCGCGTGCGTAGCGGTATCACCCACCGTCAACACCTGCTGCCCGACGCGGAGGGTCTGCCCTGCCTGGACCCCCAGGCTGAACGCCAGCAACGCAACCAACAGCAGACTGCGCATGACTTGCTCCTTCGCACGGCGGGTGCGTTTCAGAAACCGGCGCCCGGCTGCGCCAGGTAGTGCATTTCTTCCGGTGTGCCGGGGCGACCGAGTGCGGCGTTGCGATGAGGAAAGCGGCCGAAGCGCGCGATCACCTCGCCATGGCGCCGAGCATAGTCCAGGAAATCCCCGAACCGCAGGTGCTGTTCCGCCGGCACGTCGGCACACAGCGCTTCGAACAATGCCACCGAGCGCTGCTGCAATGCCCGGTCCTCCGCGTGTTCCAGCGGCAGGTAGGCGAATACGCGCCGCAGGGGCGGCAGTTGCCGGTCGTCGCCGCGGGCCAAGCCCGACAACGCGACGCGCTGCGCCCTGACGTCCTGTGCCCATGCGCGCGCATCGCCGCGATACAGGTTGCGCGGGCACTGGTCGAGCAGGATCAGCAGGGCCAGCCAGCCGGCCGGCGTGGCCGCCCAGTCATCCAGCCGGCCGGCCGCGGCGGCTTCCACCGCGGCGCCGAAGCGCGTGCGGATCCGCGCGTCGAACGCGGCATCGGCGGCGAACCAGTGGGCCTGGTTCGCTTCGTCGAACCAGAAATCGAGAACGTCCTGCGCGGTAGCGGGCATCGTCGCTCCGGTCAGTAGCGGGCGGTGCCGGCCAGGCTGTGCATGTCCAGGTGGATGCCAAGCAGGCGCGGCAGCTGCCGCCGCAGGACCAGCGCCAGCGCCGGCGGGGCGATGGCGATGGCGCGCTCGAAACGGTGCAGCAGGCCGCTTTCGCCATGGGCCAGCACGCGCAACCAAGCCTGGTCGCGGCGGCCGGCGCTGTGCACCAGCCATCCGGCCAGGTGCCGGTGCGCGACGCCGCACCAGCTGCCGCGCACGCAGGCCCGGCCGCCGCCGGCGCGCGACTGCGCCTGCAGGTCGGCAATCAGCAGGTCCAGCGTCCGCACGTTGTCGTTCAGCACCATGCGCAGGCCCGGCTCGCACGCCTTCGCGGCATGCCGGTACAGCTGGCGCAGGTCGATGCTGCGCCGGGTCAGGGCATGGCAGGTGGATGCTTGCAGGTGCCGCGGCATGGCCGCCTCCGGGCGGTGGGTGGCTCGACGGCGGCCATCCTCGTCCCTGCCCACTTAGCGGGAGATTAACCCGGTGCGCTTCGCCACCGGCCAGTCAGCCGCGAGTGGGCCGGCCATGCTTCGCGCGGCTCACGGCTGGATCTGCGGCAGGTCCAGCGGTCGTCCGTTGCTGCCGCGCACGCCTTGTTGCAACGACGCCAGCTGCCGGATCGACGGACACAGCGCCTCGATCTGCGGACGCAGCGCCTGCAGACGGGCCTGCACGCGCGGCTGCAGCCCGGTGGCCAGCGCGGCGGCACGGTCGCGCAGGCTGGCCGCCGCCTGCAGGTCGCCCGCCAGCGCCGCGCTGATCGCCTGCTGGCCGAGGTCGCCCGCCAGCAGCGGCAGCAGATCGCCGGCGACCTGGTTCATCAGCTGGTTGGCGGCGTCGCCCTGCCAGTCGCGGGTGCTCTGGCTGACCGAAATGCGGCGCTTCAGCTCGCTCGCGTGCGCCGCCAGCCGGCGCTCGAACTCGGCGCGGGTGGCGGCATCCAGCTGCATGCCGTCGGCCTCGGCGCGCAGCGCCTGCACCGCCATGTCCACGCCGTTGCGCGCCACCGTGCGCACCCGCGGCGCCAGCGCGCGCAGCTCGCGCTCGAACAGCACCAGGCGGTCCTCGTTCTCCGCATTCTGGGGTACCACGGCGCCATCGGTACGCAGCACCCCGTGCTGCAGCTCGACATGGAACGGCGCCGGCGTGGCCCGGTCGAACAGCAGGCTGTCGGGTTTCAGGGTGACGTCGTAGCTGCTGCTGGCGTGGCAGGTCGCCGCCAGGTCCTGCGCGTGCAGCGAGGCGGCGGCGAAAGGCAGGACGAGCAGCAAGAGCAATCGTGGCAGGCGCATGGATGGCTTCCGGATGGACTCCTCCAGCGATAGCCGACGCCGACGCAACCGCCGCTGAACTGGCCGCTCAACGGCGGCGCGGGTGGAACTGCGCGCGCACCGCCGGCCGCCCCAGTTGCCAGGCCAGCCACAGCAGCAGCGGCAGCGCGGCCCCCTTGAGCGCGAGACCGACCTGCCAGGTGCGTTCGGCCCGCGCGATCATCCACAGCGCCACCTCGCCCAGTTGCGGTTGCGCCTGCGCATGTTGGCGCGCGATGTCGAAATCGCCGGTGTGCTGCAGCATCAGCACACCGGTGACCAGCGTCCACACCGCCAGCAGCACGGCCAGCACCCGCATCGTCGGCCGCGCCCATGCCTGGCGCAGGATGCAGCCGGCGCACGCGGCGATCACCGCCAGCGCAGCCGCCAGGTAGGCGTATTCGGCGTGCCGCAGGTACTGCACGAACCCCATCGCGGCGAACAGCAACAGGATCCACACGGCGCTCGTCCACGCCGAAAAGCGCCTCGCCAACGCGGGGCCGGTACGCATCGCCAGCGACATCAGCGGGCCGCCTTCAGGCCGGTCAGGTCGCCCAGCACCTGGGCCGAGTTCTTCTCCGGATCGACGTCCACGTAGACCTTCGCGACCTTGCCCTGCGGGTCGACCAGGAAGGTGGTGCGCCTGGCGTAGTGCATGCCCAGGCGCGAGGACAGCACGCCGTAGGTGGTGGCCACGCTGCGATCCGCATCGGACAGCAGCGGGAACGGCACGTGGTATTTCGCGGCGAACTCGGCATGCGACTTCACGTCGTCGAGGCTCACCCCGACCACCTCGGCGCCAGCCTTGCGCAGCTTCGCGATGTCGTCGCGGAAGGTGCATACCTCGGTGGTGCAGCCGGGAGTGAAATCCTTCGGATAGAAGTACAGCACCAGCCAGTGGCCGCGGAAATCGGCCGGCGTGCGCCAGTGGCCGTTCTGGTCCTGCAAACGGAACGTCGGGGCGGCATCGCCGGCCTGCGGCGCGGCGGCGGATGCCGGGGCGACGAAGGCGCAGAACAGGCCCAACACGAGCAGGCGGGAAAAAAGATGACGCATGACGGTGGCGACTCCAGTTCGGGAAAGGAAAACCGGGGGACAGCCGCCACAGTCTACGCGTCGCGGCGGGGGAGGGTGCCGTCCGCCGCCCTCCCCCGCCGCACCATTGCGGGCGTCAGCGCTCGTTGATGCTGAACTTGCCCACCGAAATGCCCAGGTTCACGCCTTCGCCGGTGCCGGACAGCGCCAGCGAGGTGGTGCCCTTGGTCAGCAGTTGCACGGTGCCGCTCTTCACCACGCCGGCCTCGGCACCGGCCTGCACGTAGTCGCCATAGACGTCGGCGATGCCGTGTACCTTGCTGATCTCGCCCTTGCCGTTGTCGATGTGGTACTTGCCGGCCGTGAGGCCGCCACCGACCATGGCGATCTTCACGTTCGCGCGCTGGCCATTGTTGCAGGTGATCGTGCCGCTGCCCTCGGCATGCTTATAGATGAGCGACCAGCCGGACAGGTTGTAGACGAGATCGCATTTCACCGACGCTTCGGCGGCCTGTGCGCTGCCCGCGGGCCATGCCGTCATTGCACCGGCGCAGGCCAGGGCCAGGGCGGCCATTCCAAGAGTACGCTTGATCATGATGTTCTCCTTCCGGTTCGTGCGGGGGACAGGGGACGCGACCGGCCGCATGGATCGCGGGCTGCCGCGTGGTCCGAAATCGTGTTTACGGCAGCGTGACAGCGGTGTGCAGGAGCATGACTGCCCATTCAGGTTGTCGGCGCGAGCGCCGTGCCGGCAACGATTCGCAGGCCGCGCCGAGACTTGTGAGCGGACCGGGACCGTGCCTAGACTCGACCTGGCCCGATGCCGGATCACCGCGCAAGGAGAACCATGGTCAAGTATTCACTGGTGGGTTACGACGGCTCGGAAGCCTCGCGCCGCGCGCTCCAGTTCGCCATCGAGCTGGCCCGCTGCGGCAACGGCCGGGTGCGCGTGGTGTCGGTGCTGCAGGTGACCGAGGGCGGCGCGGACGCCTCGGCGCTGATGATGGCGGACTCCGGCACCCGGCGCGTGCGGGAGCTGCTGGAGGAACTCACCGCGATCGTGCCGGACGCCGACCGGCTGGTCGACGTCGAACTGGTCTACGGCAGCCCCGGCGACGTGCTGCTCAGCCAGGTCGAGCAGCATGGCGTGGACCACATCGTGATCGGCCACACCGAGCGCGGCGCGCTGGCGCGCTGGCTGCTCGGCTCGGTATCCGGCAACGTGCTGGCGCGTGCCCATGTGCCGGTGACGGTGGTGCGCTGAAGTGCGGCGACGCCGTCGTGCGAGTCGGGCCGCGTTAATCCGGCGCCGCGCCCGCGTCGTATCCTGTGTCATCTTTCTGTCACACGGGCGCCTGCCGCGACGGCCGGCGCCCGCCCTGCCCTGTGGGAAATCCGCTTGAGTTATTCCACCGCCCTGCCCTGGACCCTGGAAAGCATCGATCTGGACCGGATCGAGGTCGCGCGCATACGCCACGACGAGGACCTGTTCTTCCTGCTGTGCAGTTCGTCCTTCGTCGAGAGCGGCTCGGACCTGTACACGCAGAACCTGGTCCGCCACTTCGCCGACGACGAGGAACTGCGGGGCTGGCTCAGCCAGCACTGGGAGCAGGAGGAACTGCAGCACGGCCGCGCGCTGGCCGCCTACGTCAGGAAGGTCTGGCCGGAGTTCGACTGGGACAAGGGCTTCGCCGCGTTCTGGAACGAGTACGGCGCGGTATGCACCGCCGAGCAGCTCGAACCCGACCGCGGGCTGGAACTGGCCGCGCGCTGCGTGGTGGAAACCGGCACCGCCAGCCTGTACCGCGCGCTCAACGAGATCACCGACGAGCCGGTGCTGAAGCTGCTGACCAACCACATCAAGAGCGACGAAGTCCGCCACTTCAAGTATTTCTACCAGCATTACCGGCTGTACCGCGAGCGCGGGAGCTTCGGCCGCTACCAGGTGTTCCGGGTGATCCTGCGCCGGGTCAACGAGATCAAGAGCGAGGACAGCGACATCGCGCTGCGCCACGTGTTCAACCAGTGCTATCCGCAGCACCAGGGCAACGAGGCCGAGTTCCGCCGCATCAGCGACCGCGCCCAGGGCCTGCTGCGCCGGCACATTCCGGCCGCGATGACGGTGAAGATGCTGCTCAAGCCGCTGGACCTGCCCACGCGCCTGCAGAACGCGCTGGAAAAGCCGCTGGCGAAGATCACCGAGAAGCTGTTCCTGCACTGACGTTCACGGCGATCCGGCAGGCTGGTCCTTGCTGCGCGCCTTGCTGTCGATCTGCCGCTGCTCCTGCTGCGCGACCTTCAGGCGCTTCACGTCGACCGGGCGGATCCGGGTGATCGTGCAGGGGAAATTGCGCGCCCCGGTGAGCACCTTGTCGAAGCCGACCATCACCTGGCCGAGGTTGGAGGTGAGCCCGATCGCGTTGACGAATTCCAGCTCGTGGCAGCCGCCGAGGTCGAGCAGCCATGCCTCGTTCGGCCGCGTGTAGACCACCAGCTCGGTATCGCCCAGCGGCTCCCACGTGTACAGGCTGGAGTAGCGGAAGCTGCGCACCGGCGCGCCGGCCGCGGCGGCATACGCGGCCTGGCGCTCGTTGACGCGCTGCGTGTAGGGCGCGCCGGCGCAGGCGCCGAGCAGGGTGGTCAGGGTCGTCGCCAGCAGAAGCCGCGTCTTGGTGGTCATGTCGTCGGATTCCATCGGCGGGATGCATGAAAACGCACGAGACGGCTTTTCGCGTACCGCGCTACTTTTTTTTCTGCTTGCCGACGGCAACCCACTTGGCCGGGTCGAAGCCGGCCACTTCGTAGACCAGGGTCTGCTTCTTCTCGCCGTCGACCAGGGTGACGTCCAGCGCGATCTTCTTCGCCTTGCGCAGCATCGCGATGAAGCCGTTGTCGTCGCGGACCATCAGCGCCGGTTCGCCGGTAGACGGCGCGAACGCCTTGATCCGCACCGGCTTGCCGTCGGCGGTGCCGGCGATGGTGCAGTTGCCGCGGCAGACGAAGCCGGGCTTGCTGCCGTACAGGAACACGCTCTGGCCCCATTCGGTGTGCCGGCGCAGCACCAGCCGCACACGGTCGCCGCCGGCGGGCTGGCTGTTCTCGATGGCGGCGGTGGACTGCGTGCCGCCGGCCATCGGCGCCACCTGGTACAGCCACAGCCCGGCCAGCCGGTTCTTCTCGCTGGCCTCGGTGTAGCGCTGCTCGATCGCCGGCAGGGTCTGCTGCACTTCCTTCGCCGCGTCGCTGTCCGGGAACCGCTTGACGATGTCCTTGCCCATCGACACCGCCATCTCGTCGTTGCGGATGCGCAGCAGCTGGCGGTAGGTGTCGAGGTTGCGCGCCGCATCCGCCGCCTGCGCCTGCGCCGCCTGCTGTGGCGCGCCCGGTGCCGGCGCCCCGCCCTGCGAGCAACCGGCGAGCAGCGCGGCGACACAGAAAACCACGGCGGCGGAGCGGGAAAAGTCGGGATTCATCGGCGGGCTGCCTGGCGGGAACGGGAGGCTAGCTTGGAACGACCCGCCGCCGGCATGCAACCGGCGCCGCGCCAGGCCGGCCGGCAGCGGATATCCTCCGGGTTTCCGGAAGGAGCCCCATCTTGATCACCACCTCGCCCACCGCATTCCTCGACGCCCATGCCGCACTGGCGCCGTTGCCGCAGGCCGCGGCGACCGCGCGGGCCGCGTTCATGGTGGCGCCGGCCGAATTCGCCCTGGCGCAGGAATCGGCGCGCGACAACCGCTACATGGACCTGAGCCTCGCGGTCGATCCGCTCAAGGCGCTGGCCCAGCACGCTGCCCTGGCGCAGGCGTTGCGCGCGGACGTGCCGGTAATCACCTTTCCCGGCGACCCGGCGACGCCCGACGCGGTGTTTCCGAACAACGTGTTCGCCACCGCGCCGGGGCGGCTGATCGTCGGCCGCATGCGCCACCCGGTACGCCAGCGCGAGGCCGCGCGCGCCGACATCCGCGGGTTCTTCGGCAACGTGCTGGGCTACCGCGAGATCGACTTGTCCGGCCGCAGCGACCTGGTCGCCGAGCTGACCGGTTCGCTGGTCATCGACCGTGCCCGCGGCATCGGTTATTGCGGCCTCAGCGAACGCTGCGACCTGGCCGGCGCCGAGGCGATGCACCAGGCGTTCGGCCTGCGCCTGACGTACTGCTTCGAGCTGGCCGAAACCGAGTACCACACCAACGTGGTGCTGACCCTGCTGGCCGGCCGCGCCGCGATCATCGCCGCCGACGGCTTCCGCGACCCGGCCGACGCGCAAGCCATCGCCCATGCTTGCGGCGATCGCGCAATCCGGCTCACCCCGGCGCAGAAGCAGGCCTTCGCCGGCAACGCGATCACCCTCTCCGACGACCGCGTGTGGATGAGCGCCCGCGCCGCCCGCTCGCTCACCGACGCCCAGCGCGAAGCGCTGGCCGGCTACGGTTTCGCAGTGGGCGCGGTGGAACTGGGCGAGATCGAGAAGGCCGGCGGCAGCCTGCGCTGCTGCGTGGGCGAGATCTACTGAGGCTGGTCCGCGTTGCGCAGCCGGCATCGCCGGGGCATGCTCGGCGCATGCCAGCGTCGATACCTTGCACGCGCCTGCTCCGGCTGATCGCGCCCGCGATCCTCCTGGCCGCGACGGGTGCGACGGCCACGCCCGCCGTCACGGGCGGGCGCACCTGGGCCAACCCGCTGGACATCGACTACCGCTACAACTACGAACAGATGAACCAGGGCATCTCGTACCGCACCGGCGCGGACCCCGCGTTCGTGCGCTACGGCGACGCGTACTACCTGTTCCTGACCCTGGCCGACGGCTACTGGCGCTCGACCGACCTGGTGCACTGGCGGTTCGTGCAGCCGGACAGATGGCCGTTCGATGGCCCGGTGGCGCCGGCCACCCTGGTCGCCGACGGCAAGCTTTTCCTGATGTCGTCGGCGATGGAACCGCGCCCGCTGCTGTACTCGACCGACCCGGCGCACGGCCGCTGGCAGTTCTGGACGCGCCTGCTGCCCGCGGTACCGGGCGCGGTGTGGGCCGGCCACGAGAGCGAAATGAAACCGGGCGACCTGCCGCCGGGGCCGTGGGATCCGGGCCTGTTCCGCGACGAGGACGGCAAGACCTACCTGTACTGGGATTCGTCCAACGTCTTCCCGCTGTACGGCGCGCAGATCGACCTGGCGCTGGACCACGCCGACGAAGGCGAAGGCAAGCGGATGGCCTTCGCCACGAAACCGGCCCCGCTGCTCAGGGCCGATCCGGCCGCGCACGGCTGGGAGCGCTTCGGCCAGGACCACACCGACACCCGCATCGCGCCCTACGTCGAGGGCGCCTGGATGAACCGCCACGGCGACCGCTACTACCTGCAGTACGCCGCACCCGGTACCGAGTACAACGCCTATGCCACCGGCGTCTACGTCGGCAGCAAGCCGCTCGGGCCGTTCACCTACGCACCGTACAACCCGGTCGGCTACAAGCCCGGCGGCTTCGCCACCGGCGCCGGCCACGGTTCGACCTTCCAGGATGCCTGGGGCAACTGGTGGAACAGCGGCACCATGTGGGTCGGCCTGAACTGGACGTTCGAGCGGCGCGTCGAGCTGTTCCCCGCCGGCTTCCATGCGGACGGCCAGATGTGGGTCGACACGCGCTTCGGCGATTTCCCCCAGCGCATGCCCGACCGCGCCCTGCGCGAGGGGGAGAGCACCTTCACCGGCTGGATGCTGCTGTCGTACCGCAAGGCCGCGCGCGCCTCGTCGCAACTGCCGGGGCACCCGCCCTCCGCCGTCGCCGACGAGAACCCGCGCACGTTCTGGGCGGCGGCAAGCAACACCGCCGGGCAGACGCTCACGCTCGACCTCGGCGGCCTGCGCACGGTGCGCGCGGTGCAGGTGGACTACGCCGACTACCGGTCCGGCCGCTACGGCGACGCGCCCGACATCGTCACCCAGTTCCGCCTCGACGGCTCGGCGGACGGCCAGCGATGGATCGCCCTGGCCGACCTCTCGCACGAGACCCGCGACCGCCCGAACGCCTACCTCGAGCTCGAACATCCGGCGCGCATCCGCTACCTGCGCTACGTGCACGGCCACGTCGGCGCACGCACGCTGGCGATCTCCGACCTGCGCGTGTTCGGCAACGCCGACGGCCCGCCGCCGCCGGCACCGGCGCTGGTCTCCGCCCGGCGCCTGGCCGACACTCGCGATGCCGAGATCGTGTGGAAGCCGGTGCCCGGCGCGGTCGGCTACAACGTGCGCTGGGGGCTGGCCGCCGACCGCCTGCACGAGACCTGGCAGCGCTTCGCCGACCAGCCGACCCGGCTGACCCTGCGCGCGTTGAACAAGGGCGTGACATACGTCGTGGCGGTCGAGGCGTTCGACGAGCGCGGCGTGTCGACGCTGTCGCAGGTCGCCGTGCTGCAACCCTGAGCTTGCGTGCGCCCGCGCCATGCGCTCTGATGCATGGATGATCATCGTCCACCATCTGAACAACTCGCGTTCGCAGCGCATCCTGTGGCTGCTGGAAGAACTCGGCGTGCCGTACGAGATCAGGCGCTACCAGCGCGATCCGCAGACCATGCTGGCGCCACCGGCATTGCGCGCGATCCACCCGCTGGGCAAGTCGCCGGTGATCACCGACGGCGAGCTCACCCTGGCCGAGTCCGGCGCGATCGTGGAATACCTCGCCGACCGCTACGGCGCCGGCACCCTGATCCCCGCGCACGGCACGCCCGCGCGGCTGCGCTGCAACTACTGGCTGCACTACGCCGAAGGCTCGGCGATGCCGCCGCTGCTGCTGAAGCTGGTGTTCCGCCGGATCGAGACGACGCCGATGCCGTTCTTCGCGAAACCGGTCGCGAAAGGCATCGCGCGCAAGGTGCAGGGCGGCTTCGTCGACCCGCAGCTGAAACTGCACCTGGATTACCTCGAAGGCGAACTCGGCAAGCGCGAGTGGTTCGGCGGCGACACGTTCGGCGTTGCCGACATCCAGTTGAGTTTCCCGCTGGAAGCGTTCGCCGCGCGCGGCGGGCTGGATGACCGTTACCCGCGGCTGGCCGCCTTCCTGCAGCGTATCCACGCGCGGCCGGCTTACCGGCGCGCGCTGCAGCAGGGCGGCGAATACCGCCTCGGCTGAACGGATCGCGACGCCGCGCGGCGCTGTTTACGCCTCGCTCACGGGGGCGCTGGCAGCCTCGGAAGCCCGCCGACGAGGAGAACACTCCGTGCGCAACCACGATATCGAAAGCCGGCTCCGCGACGCCGGCGAGCGCGCCGGCGAACAGGCGCGCCGCTACGCCGACGGCGCCGCCGAACGCGCGCATACCCTGTTCGAACGGGGCCGCGAGCTGGGCTCACGCTGGAACCAGCGCGGCGATTCGTACGGCCGCCGGCTGTCGCACGCGGCCGAGGATCTCGCCGACGAGGCGAACTACCACTACCGCCGCCTGCGCCGCCAGGCAAGCCGCCACCCGCTGGCCACGGCGGCGATCGTCGCCGGCACGCTCGGCGCCTTCCTGCTGCTGCGCCGCGCGTTCCGCAACGACGACGAATGAACGCTGCGCGCGCCGCCTGAGCGAGGCGCGGCGGGCGGGCGCTCGCCCGCCGCTGTTATGCTGGCAGCCTGTACGTCAGGGTGGCCGATGCATGCGTTCGAAGGACCTCACCTTCCACCACCCGGTGGCGTTCTGGCTCGGTTGCGTCATGGTGGTCGCCGGCGTGCTGGCGCACCTGCCGATGCTGGCGATGGCCGCGCCGATGCATTACCAGCTCGCCGGCATGCCGATGGACAACGCGATGCTGGCCGGGATGGTGCTGGTGCCGCTGGGCGTGCTGCTCGCCGGTTACGGCCTGATGCCGCGGCTGGAACAGATGCGGCGCACGCTGCATCCCGACCGCGACCCGCTGCCGTTCCACGCCGCCGACCACGTACCGCTCAACCGCGAGCACTGGAAGCTGGTGACCGTGCTGACCATCGCGCTGGCGGTGGACGTGATGAAGCCGGCGACGATCGGCTTCGTGATGCCGGGGCTGTCGGTGGAGTACGGCATCGGCGCCTCGACCGCCGGCCTGCTGGCGTTGTCGGCGCTGACCGGCACCGTGATCGGCTCGGTGGTGTGGGGCCGCCTCGGCGACCTGTTCGGCCGCCGCGCGACGATCCTGCTGTCGGCGCTGATGTTCATGGGCACCTCGATCTGCGGCGCGATGCCGGCGTTCGGCTGGAACCTGGTGATGTGCTTCATGATGGGCGCCGCCGCCGGCGGCATGCTGCCGATCACCTTCACCCTGATGGCGGAGACCATCCCGACCCGCCATCGCGGCTGGCTGCTGGTGGCGCTGGGCGGCGTCGGCACCTCGGCCGGCTACCTGCTCGCCTCCGGCGCCGCGACCCTGGTCGAACCCGGCTTCGGCTGGCGCGCGCTGTGGCTGCTCAACCTGCCCACCGGCGCGCTGATCATCCTGCTCAACCGCTACATTCCCGAATCGCCGCGCTTCCTCGCGCTGGCCGGCCTGGAGGACCAGGCCCGCGCGGTGCTGCAGCGGTTCTCGGGCACGGCGGCACCGACGGCTGCGCCTGTCCACGCCGCGGGCGAAGCGGCCCGACCCGACCCGCATGCCTCTGCCCGCATCGGCATGCGCCAGCTGCTGCGCGGAAGGCATGCGGCGATCAGCTGGGGGCTGATGGTGTGCGCGGTGGCCTGGGGGCTGGCGAACTTCGGATTCCTGCTGTGGCTGCCGGCAAACCTGGTCAACCTGGGCATCGACGCGCAGGCCAGCGCCGCGCTGCTGGCGCGCTCGGCGATCCTGGCACTGCCCGGCATCGGCGTGGTGGTGTGGTTCTACCAGCGCTGGAGCAGCATCCGCACCCTGGTGCTGTTCATCGGGCTGACCGCGCTGTCGCTGCTGTTCTTCTTCGCGATCGCGCTGGCCAACCTGCACTCGACGACGCTGACCATCGTCGGCACGGTGGCGCTGCTGCTCAGCATCAGCGGGGTGATCGCCACGCTGATCCCGTATGCGGCGGAGATCTACCCGGTGCACCTGCGCAGCACCGGCGCGGGGCTGATCGCCGGGGGCTCGAAGTTCGGCGGCATCCTGGGCGCGGTGATCGGCGTGGCCGGCCTGTTCGAGCACTTCATGCTGTCGGCGCTGCTGATCGCGCTGCCGATGGCAGTGGCCGGCTGGATGCTCGCGCGCAGCGGCATCGAGACGCGCGGCCACGGGCTGGAGGCGATCCAGGACGCGCTGTCCCGGCCGTCCTGACCCCGCCGCGGCGACGCGGCAGGGCCGGCGGCGTCATACCGTCAGCGGGTTCGGCTTGTCCGGGTCGAGCTTGTATTCCTTGATCGCGCGGGCCACGTCCTTGGCGTTGACCTTGCCGTCCTTCGCCAGCGCGGCCAGCGCGGCGTGCGCGATCCAGTAGCGGTCGACCTCGAAGAACTCGCGCAGGTGCGCGCGGGTGTCCGAGCGGCCGAAGCCGTCGGTGCCGAGCACGGTGTAGCGCATGCCGTCGGGCAGGAACGCGCGGACCTGGTCGGCGTATTCGCGCACGTAGTCGGTGGCGGCGATCGCCGGGCCCTGGCGGCCCTCCAGCAGGCGGGTGACGTACGGCACGCGCGGCTCGGCCTCCGGGTGCAGGCGGTTCCAGCGCTCGGCATCGAAGCCGTCGCGGCGCAGCTCGACAAAGCTGGGGCAGGACCAGATGTCGGACTCGACGCCGAAGTCGTTCTTCAGCAGGTCGGCGGCCGCGATGACCTCGCGCAGGATCGTGCCCGAGCCGAGCAGTTGCACGCACGGCGCCTTGCCCTTGCCCTTGGCCTTGCCCGGCTCGCCATTCCCGGTTCCCGAATCCCGCAGCAGGTACATCCCCTTGATGATGCCCTCCTCGCAGCCCTTGGGCATGTCCGGGTGCGGGTAGTTCTCGTTCATCACGGTGACGTAGTAGTAGTGGTCCTCCTGCTCCTGCATCATGCTGCGCACGCCGTCCTGCAGGACCACGGCCACCTCGTAGGAGAACGTGGGGTCGTACGCCTTCACGTTCGGGATCGCGCCGGCCATCAGGTGCGAGTGGCCGTCCTCGTGCTGCAGGCCCTCGCCGTTGAGCGTGGTGCGGCCCGAGGTGCCGCCGACCAGGAAGCCGCGCGCGCGCATGTCGCCCGAGGCCCAGCACAGGTCGCCGATGCGCTGGAAACCGAACATCGAGTAGTAGATGAAGAACGGCAGCATCGCCTGGTTGCTGATCGAGTAGCTGGTCGCCGCGGCCATCCACGACGCCATGCCGCCGGCCTCGCTGATGCCCTGCTGCAGCACCTGGCCCTTCCGGTCCTCGCGGTAGTACAGGAGCTGGTCGGAATCCTGCGGCTTGTACTTCTGGCCGAACGGCGCGTAGATGCCGATCTGCCGGAACATGCCCTCCATGCCGAACGTGCGCGCCTCGTCCGCCACGATCGGCACGATGCGCTCGCCCAGCTGCTTGTCGCGCAGCAGCAGGTTGATGCCGCGCACCAGCGCCATGGTAGTGGAGATCTCGCGCTCGCCGGTGCCCTTGGTGATCTGCTCGAACGCGGCCAGCTCCGGCGCCTTCAGCTTGGCGTCGGCCTTGCGCCGGCGCTGCGGCAACGCGCCGCCGAGCGCGCGGCGGCGCTCCAGCATGTACTGCACTTCCGGCGATTCCTTGCCGGGGTGGTAGTACGGCACGTCGTGCAGCTTGTCGTCGGGGATCGGGATCTGGAAGCGGTCGCGGAAATGGCGCACCGACTCGTCGTCCAGCTTCTTCTGCTGGTGGGTCGGGTTCTGCGACTCGCCGCTGCCGATGCCCATGCCGTAGCCCTTCACCGTCTTGGCCAGGATCACCGTGGGCATGCCCTTGGTGTTCACTGCCGAGTGGTAGGCCGCGTAGACCTTGTGCGGGTCATGGCCGCCGCGGTTGAGGCGCCAGATGTCGTCGTCGCTGAGGTTGGCGACCATCTCGCGCGTCTGCGGGTACTTGCCGAAGAAGTGCTCGCGCGTGTACGCGCCACCGAACGCCTTGCACGCCTGGTACTCGCCGTCGACGGTTTCCATCATCAGCTTGCGCAGCACGCCGTCCTTGTCGCGCGCCAGCAGCGGATCCCAGTAGGAACCCCAGATCACCTTGGTCGCGTTCCAGCCGGCGCCGCGGAATACGCCTTCCAGTTCCTGGATGATCTTGCCATTGCCGCGCACCGGGCCGTCCAGGCGCTGCAGGTTGCAGTTGATCACGAAGATCAGGTTGTCCAGGCCTTCGCGGCCGGCCAGCGAGATCGCGCCCAGCGACTCCGGCTCGTCGCACTCGCCGTCGCCCATGAAGCACCACACCTTGCGGTCGCTCTTGGGGACCAGCCCGCGGTTCTCCAGGTACTTGAAGAACTGCGCCTGGTAGATCGCCTGGATCGGGCCCAGGCCCATCGACACCGTGGGCACCTGCCAGTAGTCCGGCATCAGCCACGGATGCGGGTACGACGACAGCGCACGGCCATGGCCGACCACTTCCATGCGGAACAGGTCCAGCTGGTCCTCGGCCAGGCGGCCTTCGAGGAACGAGCGCGCGTAGATGCCCGGGCTGGAATGGCCCTGGTGCAACACCAGGTCGCCCGGGTGCTCGGCGCTCGGCGCGCGCCAGAAATGGTTGAAGCCCACGTCGTACAGCGTGGCGCTGGAGGCGAAGCTGGCGATGTGGCCGCCCAGCTCGCCCGGCTTGCGGTTCGCGCGCACCACCATCGCCATCGCGTTCCAGCGGATCAGCGAGCGGATGCGCCACTCCATCGCCGCGTCGCCGGGGCTCTTCGCCTCCTGGCTGGGCGCGATCGTGTTGACGTATTCGGTGGTGGGGTTGAACGGCAGGTAGCCACCCGAACGGCGGGTGGTGTCGACCATCTTCTCCAGCAGGAAATGCGCGCGTTCGGTGCCGTCGTGATGGATCACCGCGTCGAGCGAGTCGATCCACTCGCGGGTTTCGGTGGGGTCGATGTCCTGGTTGAGGATATCGTCGAGCTGATCCATGAAGATTCTCCGCGGCGCCGTTGCAGCGCCCATGCTTGAAGGGGGACACCCCGCCGCCGGGGACCGCGGCGGGATCAACGTCCAAGTCTAGCCGCTGGACCCGAAGGCCGCCAATTCGGCATCCATGCGCCGGCGGATGGCGACGGGTCGGCGGCGATGGGTCGGTCGCTCGTCCGGAGCGGCCCGGCCCGGTCAGCCCGTGTGGCGATTCGACGCGCGGATCTGCGCCTCGACGCAGGCCACCGCGCTCATGTTCACCACCCGGCGCACGGTCGACTGCGGCATCAGGATGTGCGCCGGCTTGGCCACGCCCATCAGGATCGGCCCGATCACCACGCCGTCGCTGAGCATGCGGGTCATGTTGTAGGCGATGTTGGCCGCATCCAGGTTCGGGAACACGAACACGTTCGCCTTGCCCTCCAGCCGCGAGTTCGGGAACAGCTTCTCGCGCAGCGGCGGGGTCAGTGCCACGTCGGCCTGCATCTCGCCCTCCACTTCCAGCCGCGGTGCGCGGGTGCGGATCAGCTCCAGCGCCTTGCGCATCTTCTTCGCGCCGCAGGTGTCGCGGCTGCCGAAGTTGCCGCCGGACAGCAGCGCGATCTTCGGCGTGATGCCGAACAGCTTCAGCCGGATCGAGGCCTGCAGCGTCGCCTCGGCCACCTGCTCGGGGCAGGGATCGTCCTGCACGTGGGTGTCGAGGTAGAAGAACGTGCCCTTGTCGGTGGACACTGCGGCCATCGCCGACGGTTCGACCACGCCTTCGTCCAGGCCGATGATGTCGCGGATGTAGCGCAGCTTGCCCTGGTACTGGCCGACCAGGCCGCAGATCATCGCGTCGGCCTCGCCGCGTTCGACCATCAGCGCGGCGATCGCGGTGGGCCGCGAGCGCACCACCGCCTTGGCCATCGACGGGGTCACGCCGCGGCGCTCCATCAGCCGGTGGTAGTGCTGCCAGTAGTCGTCGAAGCGCGGGTCGGAGTTGATGTTGCAGATCTCGATGTCCACGCCCGGCCGGATGCGCAGGCCGGCGCGCTGGATGCGCTTCTCGATCACCTCGGGGCGGCCGATCAGGATCGGCCTGGCCAGGCCTTCGTCGACCACCACCTGCACCGCGCGCAGCACGGTCTCCTCCTCGCCCTCGGCGTAGACCAGCCGGCACGGCGCGGACTTGGCCCGCTCGAACACCGGCTTCATCAACAGGCCGGTGCGGAACACGAAGCTGGTCAGCTGGTCGATGTAGGCGGCGAAGTCCGCGATCGGCCGCGTCGCCACGCCCGAATCCATCGCCGCCTGCGCCACCGCCGGCGGCAGCTGCAGCAGCAGGCGCGGGTCGAACGGCTGCGGGATCAGGTAGTCCGGGCCGAAGCTGGGCGGCTTGCCGCCGTAGGCGCGCGCGCTGACGTCGGACGACTCGCGCCGCGCCAGCGCCGCGATCGCCTTGACGCAGGCGATCTTCATCGGCTCGTTGATCACCGTGGCGCCCACGTCCAGCGCGCCGCGGAACAGGTACGGGAAGCACAGCGCGTTGTTGACCTGGTTCGGGTAATCCGAACGGCCGGTGGCCATGATGCAGTCCGGCCGCACCGCCTTCGCCTCCTCCGGGGTGATCTCCGGGTTCGGGTTGGCCAGCGCAAAGATGATCGGCCGCGCGGCCATCGTGGCGACCATCTCCGGTTTCAGGATGCCGCCGGCGGACAGGCCCAGGAACACGTCCGCGCCCTCGACGATCTCGGCCAGCGTGCGCGCCTTGGTGTCGCGCGCGTAGCGCTGCTTGTCGGGGTCGAGGTCGGTGCGCTCGTTGTGCAGTACGCCGTGGCGGTCGAACGCCAGGATGTGCTCCGGCTTCACGCCCAGCGCCACCAGCATGTCGAGGCAGGAGATGCCCGCCGCGCCGGCGCCGGTGGTGGCCACGCGGATGTCCTCGATCTTCTTGCCGACCACCACCAGCGCGTTGACCAGCGCCGCGCCCACGATGATCGAGGTGCCGTGCTGGTCGTCGTGGAACACCGGGATCTTCATCCGCTCGCGCAGCTTGCGCTCGACGATGAAGCACTCCGGCGCCTTGATGTCCTCCAGGTTGATGCCGCCGAAGGTCGGCTCGAGGCTGGCGATGATGTCGACCAGCTTGTCCGGGTCGTTCTCGTCGATCTCGATGTCGAACACGTCGATGCCGGCGAACTTCTGGAACAGCACGCCCTTGCCTTCCATCACCGGCTTGGCCGCCAGCGGCCCGATGTTGCCCAGGCCGAGCACCGCGGTGCCGTTGGTGATCACCGCCACCAGGTTCGAGCGCGCGGTGTACTCGGCCGCCGTGGTCGGATCCTCGACGATCGCGTCGCAGGCCGCGGCGACGCCGGGTGAATAGGCCAGCGACAGGTCGCGCTGGGTCAGCAGCGAGGTGGTCGGGGTGACCTTGATCTTGCCGGGGCGCGGCAGGCGGTGGTACTCGAGGGCGGCGAGGCGCAGTTCTTCGGGAAGGCTCATGGATGCTTTTTTAGGGGTGAAGGGGGCGGCGAGCGCCTCGACGGGGAATGGCCTGTGATGTTAGCACCGGGGCGGACCTGCCTGGCCGGCACCTGCGACGCGACGACACGTCTCAGCCACCCTGCAGCAGTTCGTCGCCCTGCACCCGGTTCATGTGGATGCCGTTGATGAACACCGAGAACGCCAGCTTGCCGGCCAGCCCGTGCACATGCTGCATCCACGGCGGCAGCCAGCGCGGCGGCAGGATCGCGCCCGAGGCGAAATACGGCTGCAGCGCCACTACGTCGTGCAGGGTCAGCTTGCCGGCGAACAGGTGGCGCAGCAGGTCCATCCGCCGCTGCTTCAGCGCCCAGCGGAAGAAGGTGTGCACGGTGAGCAGGCCGGAGAGGTAGACGTTGTCCTTGGCGAACGCCACGCCGCCGCCCGGCGGCACGCCGCGGAACACGCGCTGGGCCGAGTGGAAGCTGTCCGCCGCGCTCTGCCCGCAGGCGCTGAAATAGCGGTAGACCTCCACGAAATCGGCGCCGTTGAGCGCCATGTCGATGGCCAGGATGCGCAGGCTGATGCGCTTGAGCCGCGCGATGTCGATCGCGCCGGACATCAGCTCGGCGAACACGGCCAGCCCTTCCTGGGTCGCGGTGACCCGCGGCGAGGTGCGCGCCAGCGAGGCCAGCAGCGGCTGCTGGCGGCCGTTCAGCGCGGTCAGCGAGTGCACGAACGCCTCGTGCGCCAGCAGCTGGTGGCGGTCATATTCGCTGAAGCAGGTGCCGCCGCGCAGGCGGATGCGGGTGGCGCCGGCGGCCGCCTTGGCGGTCAGCTCGGGGTCGACCTCGACCTTGATCGTGCCGGCGCCGAAGAACGCGTCCAGCGTGGCGGCCAGGTCCGCGCGCAGCTCGTCGGCCGGCATGTTCACGCTGGTGTCGTCGGCCAGCAGGTCCGCGCCGAGCTCGTCGGACAGCTCGACGAAGTAGCGCGCCGCGTCCAGGTTGCTGCGCTGGCTGCCGGGGATGGCGTCGTCCGGACGCCCGTACAGCACGATCGACGGCGCGGTGAAGCCGCTGGTGCCGACCGACTCCAGCATCTCCGCAGCGATCCGCCACGACTCGGCGGTGCGCCGCAGGTAGTCGCCCAGCGGATCGATGTCCGCCGCGTCGCCGCCGCCCGCGGCCGCCTCGATCGCGGCCAGCTCGGCGCGCGCCGCGGCCAGGTCCGGCCGCACGTAGTCCACCTGCGGCAGCGCGAACCGGCCCTTGCTGTAATCCGCAATCATGCGGTTCTCCAGCGAGGCCGGCCACGCCACGGTCGGCAGGATCCGGATGCCGCGCACCGCCGCCAGCAGGCGCTGGTCGAGCGCCGCGTAGCGCTGCAGCGCGGCGTCCGTCGCGGGCGCGCTCACCGGCGCCCCGCGCGCTTCGACATGCCAACCCGTGCCGTCATCTGCCCTCGATCTCCTGCATGGGCTGCCGGGCCCTGTCGTTCCGGCAGCGCGTCGAAATCCCGTATCCGCGGCTCGTCCACCGGCTCACTCCCGCTCGTGCCGCCCGCGATGCCCGTGCGGCCGCTCGATCGGTCGGCCGCCACGCTGGCGGCGCAGGCGCGCCTCCAGCGTGGCGGCCTGCTCCTCGCGCTCGTCGTGCAGCTTCAGGTAGTTGCGCCAGCGCGCCGCGGTCAGCTCGCCGTTGTCCAGCGCCGCCTGCACCGCGCAGCCCGGCTCGCTGCCGTGGCCGCAGTCGGCGAAGCGGCATTGCTCGGCCAGCAGCCCGATGTCGGCGAACAGGTCGAGGTTTTCCTCGCCGGTCAGCTTCAGCTCGCGCATCCCCGGGGTGTCGATCAGGCAGCCGCCCGAGGGCAGCTGCAGCAGGGCGCGGTGGGTGGTGGTGTGGCGGCCACGGCTGTCGTGGCTGCGCACGGCGGCGGTGGCCATGCGCGCCGTGCCGAGCAGGGTGTTGGTGAGGGTGGACTTGCCGGCGCCGGAGGAGCCGACCAGCACCGCGCTGTCGCCCGGCTGCAGGTACGCCGCCAGCGAGGCCACGCTGGCCGGGTCCTTGCCGTTCAACGCATGGATCGGGGTGCCGGCGGGCAGCCGCGCGCGCAGGGCCGCGACCTGCGCCGCGGCGTCCTCGCGCACGTCCAGCTTGCTCAGCAGCACCACCGGCTGCGCGCCGGAATCCTCGGTCAGCGACAGGTAGCGCTCGATCCGCGCCGGATTGAAGTCGCCGTCCAGTCCGGTCAGCACCAGCACATAGTCGATGTTGGTGGCGATCAGCTGCCGCTCGTAGCGCTCGCCGGCGGCCGCCCGCGACAGTACCGTGCGCCGCGGCAGCACGCTGACGATATGCGGCGGCGTGCCGTCGGCGACCTCGACGAAATCGCCGACCACCGGCCGCTCGGCCGGGTCGAGGCCGCGCTTGAGGAAACGCCCGTCCGGCTGCGCGCCGAACAGGTTCGCGCCGTCATGCAGCTCGTAGCCGGCGCGATGCTGGGCCACCACCCGGGCCAGGCGCAGGCCGCCGGCCGGCAGGGCCTCGCCGCGCCAGCCGATGTGGCGCAGGCGTTCGATCGTTTCGGCGTCACTCATGGGAAGGATCAGTCGGCACGGTTCGCCGATTATGCCCTGCCCCGGGATGGCCCGAGGATGAACCGGAAATCGCCTCATGCGGCCCTCGCGCTGCACTGCATCACGCTGCTAGCATCCCCCTTGCCGGCGGTTGCCGCCGGCCCACCCCCACTCGTTCAGGACTCCGGCGTTGGCCCCAATCACCCCCAGTGCGCACCTGGCGGACGTGCGCTACGAAATCCGCGGCGCACTGACCCGGCGCGCGCGCGAGCTGGAGGCCGCTGGCCTCGACATCATCAAGCTCAACATCGGCAACCCCGGCCGCTACGGTTTCGCGGCGCCGGCGCACCTGCGCGAGGCGATCGCCGGCCACCTGCACGACAGCGAGGCCTACGGCCACGAACAGGGGCTGGAGCTGGCCCGCGAAGCGATCGCCGCGCAGCAGCGCGCGCGGGGTGCGCGCGGCGTCGAACCCGAGCGCATCTTCATCGGCAACGGCGTCAGCGAGCTGATCGACCTCAGCCTGCGCGCGCTGCTGCAGCCCGGCGACGAGGTACTGCTGCCCAGCCCGGACTACCCGTTGTGGAGCGCCGCCACCATCCTCAACGGCGGCCAGCCGCGCTATTACCGCTGCCTGGCCCGTGACGGCCACCTGCCCGATCCGGACGAGGTCGAGGCGCTGATCACCCCGCGCACCCGCGCGCTGGTGCTGATCAACCCGAACAACCCGACCGGCGCGGTGTATCCGCGCGCGCTGCTGCAGCGGCTGGTGGATATCGCGGCACGGCACCGGCTGCTGCTGCTGTCCGACGAGATCTACGACGAGATCCTGTACGACGGGGCCAGCTTCCAGCCGCTGGCCGAGGTGGCCGGCGAGGTGCCCTGCCTCAGCTTCGGCGGCCTGTCCAAGGTGCACCGCGCCTGCGGCTACCGGGTCGGCTGGGCGAGCCTGTCCGGCAACCCCGCGCACACCGCGGCCTACCGCGATGCGCTGCAGCTGCTCGCCGCGCTGCGCCTGTGCGCGAACGTGACCGCGCAATGGGCGGTGCCGCCGGCGCTGCAGGCCGCGCCCACGATCAGCGCCCTCACCGCGCCCGGCGGCCGCCTGCACGAGGCGCGCCGCCTGGTACTGGAAGGCGTCGCCGCCAGCGACTACCTGGAACTGGTGGCGCCGCAGGGCGCGCTGTATGCGTTCCCGCAGGTACGCGCCGACCGCATCGCCCACTTCGACGACGAGGCCTTCGCGTTGCGCCTGCTGGAGGAGGAATCGGTGCTGGTGGTGCCCGGCAGCAGCTTCAACGTGCCGTGCAGCCGCCACTTCCGGCTCACCCTGCTGCCGCCGCCGGCGCAGCTGCAGGAGGTGTTCGTGCGGATCGAGCGGGTACTGGCGCGGATGGCGCGCGAGCAGTTGCCGCGGTCGGCCGCGGTCGCCTGATCCCACGATGCCGGCCGCGCTTCCCCGCTTCCTCGCCCTCGGCGACTCCTACACCATCGGCGAGGCGGTGGCCGCGCACGAAAACTGGCCGGCCACGCTGACGCAACGCCTGCGCCAGGCCGGCATCCCGCTCGACGGGCCGCGGATCGTCGCCGTCACCGGCTGGACCACCGACGAACTGGCGCAAGGCATGAACGCCGCCGCGCTGGTGCCGCCGTACGACCTGGTCAGCCTGCAGATCGGCGTCAACAACCAGTACCGCGGCCGCCCGGCCGAGGATTACCGCGGCGAGTTCGCCGGCCTGCTGGTGCGTGCGGTCGGGCTGGCCGGCGAGCGCGCCAGCCGCGTGGTGGTGGTGTCGATCCCGGACTGGGGCGTCACCCGCTTCGCCCGCGAACAGGATCGGGACCCCGCCCGCATCGGCGCCGAGCTGGACGCCTACAACGTGATCGCCCGCGTCGAAGCCAGGCGCACCGGCGCCGGTTTCGCCGACATCACCGGCATCTCGCGCCGGCATCCCGCGCTGCTCGCCGCCGATGGCCTGCACCCCTCGGCCGCGCAATACGCCTTGTGGGCGGAGGCGATTGAGCCGGCGGTGCGCGCCGCCCTGGATTCGTAGCCGCCGCCGCAACCGCGCTGCAATCTGTCCGCCATCGCACGGTGACGTGGCGATCGCACACTGGCGCCCCGGGCCACCACCGGGGACCGTGCCATGAACAGCTTCCATTGCCGCAGCGCCTTCATCTCCGATGTGCACCTGGGCACGCCGGACTGCAAGGCCGCCTACCTGCTCGACTTCCTGCGCCGGCTGCGTTGCGAAAAGCTCTACCTGGTCGGCGACATCGTCGACCTGGAGGCGCTGTCCCGGCGCCACTGGTGGCATGCCGAGCACAGCGCGGTGATCGCCGAGGTGCTGGCGCTGGCGCGCCGCGGGGTCGAGGTGGTCTACATCCCCGGCAACCACGACGCGCCCATGCGCGGCCTGCACGGGCAGAACTTCGCGGGCGTGCGGATCGAACTGGAGGCCGTGCACGTGGGTGCCGACGGCCGCCGCTACCGGGTCAGCCACGGCGACGAGTTCGACCCCGAGCGGATCGGCCGCCGCTGGATGCTGCTGCTCGGCGAGGCGATGCACCGCCTGATCTGCTGGAGCAACCGCCGGCTGCACGCGCTGCGGCGGCGGCTGGAACTGCCGTACCTGCCGCTGTCGATCATCGTCAAGTCGCACGTGGGCAAGGCGCTGGCGTATATCCGCGCCTACGAGCAGCGCGTCGCCGATGACGCGCAGCGGCGCGGCTTCGACGGCCATATCTGCGGGCACATCCACTTCGGCCACGTGCGCGAGCTGGGCGGCGTGCTCTACCTCAACGACGGCGACTGGGTCGAGCACTGCACCGTACTGGTCGAGGACCACGCCGGCGCGATGGAGCTGATCCACTGGAGCGAACAGTCCACCGCGCTGGGCCGCGCCAGCCGCGAGCGGGTGTGGCCCTCGCCCGCCGCGGTGCTGGCGCTGGCGCCGCTGGGCACGGCGCGCCGCGGCGATCCGGACCCGGGCGAGCTGCATCGTGCCGCCTGAGCGGGCGGCCTTGAAGGCCGGCGGGAGCCCCGCATATCGGGGCGGCGTATCATGGTCGTCTTCCCTGCCGGAGTTATCCCCATGTCCCTCGACAGCGCCACCCGCGAACGTATCGAAACCCTGCTCAAGGACCACCGCGTGGTGCTGTTCATGAAGGGCAACCGCCAGCAGCCGATGTGCGGCTTCTCCGCGGCGGCCACCAACACGCTGAACGAGCTGCTGCCCGAGTACCACACGGTCAACGTGCTGGAGGATCCGGAAATCCGCGAGGGCATCAAGGCCTACGGCGACTGGCCCACCATCCCGCAGCTGTACGTGGAGGGCGAGCTGGTCGGCGGCGCCGACATCATCCGCCAGATGTACGGCAGCGGCGAGCTGCACCAGCTGTTCGGCCTCGCCGCGCCGGACCGCACGCCGCCGGAAATCACCATCACCGACGCCGCCGCCGAGGCGATCCGCCAAGGCACCGCGAACGCGCAGGGCGTGGCGCTGCACCTGGAGATCGGCCCCGACCACAGCGCCGGCTTCCAGCTGGCGCCGGCCGGCGAACACGACATCGTGGCCCATGCGAACGGCCTCGAAGTGCACTTCGACCCGGCCAGCGCGCAGCGCGCCAAGGGCATCGTGATCGACTGGGTCTCCACCGTGCAGGGCGAGGGCCTGAGCCTGAAGTTCCCCGGTGCGCAGGAGATCAAGCCGCTCAGCGTGCAGCAGCTGCGGGACCGCCTCGCCGCCAACGACCTCGTGCTGATCGACGTGCGCCCCGCCGCTGGCCGCGCCATCGCCGCACCGCTGGCGCGGGCGCGGGTGCTGGAGGAGGAAGGCTACGAGGCCCTCGCAGGCCTGCCGAAGGACACCGCGCTGGCCTTCATCTGCCACCACGGCATGTCCAGCCGCGCCATGGCCGAGCGCTTCGCCGCGCACGGCTTCGTCAACGTGTACAACGTCGAGGGCGGCATGGACGCGTGGGCGCGCGAGGTGGACCCGGGCGTGCCGCGTTACTGATCATCCGGCCGACCACATCGCGTCGCGTCGCGGAAGGCCCCGGCACGGGGCCTTCCGTTTGCCGGCGATCGGACATTCCGCGCGAACTGCTCCCCCGGTTCAGTCGCCGGGCAGGTCGCAGCTCCGGTTGAAATCGCCGATGCCGGCGACCAGTTCGGCAAGCGCGGCGCGTTCGGCTTCGCTCAGGTCGGGATTCCAGCAGTCCATGATCAGCACCACGCGCGTCTCGCCGCTGCGGTTCCACGCCTCGTGCTCGAACGTGTCGTCGAAGGTGACGCAGCGGCCCTCCTGCCACTCGTGAATCTCCCCGCCCACGTTCAGCGCGCAATCCGGCGGCACGATCAGCGGCAGATGGGTGACCAGCCGCGTGTTGGTGACGCCGCGGTGCGGCAGGATATGGGTGCCCGGCCGCAACACCGAGAACAGCGTCTCCGGCCCGTGCTCGCGAATGCGCGACAGCGGCATCCGCTCGATCAGCGCAGTGGTTTGCGGGCAGCGGGCGCAGTGCGCGTCGTAGCGCTGGCCGTGCCGGTAGAAGAAGTGGGCGTCCCACGCCGCCTGCTGCGCTCCGGAGGCGCGCAGCATGGTCCCCATGTCCTGCGGCGAGTCGACCTTGAGGAAGGCCTCCAGGTCGCGCGGCTGCTCCAGCACCGCGCGCAGCTCCGCGCGGATCGCCGCGGTGCCGACCTCCAGCGCCTCGAATTCCGGGAAGCGTTCGCGCGGATAGTAGGGCTGGCTGGGGATGCCCGGGAAATACAGGAACTTCGGCTGCTGCCGTGGATCGGGCAGGTTCGCCGGCTGCTCGTGCAGGTAGACCGCCAGGCACTGCTCGACGCGCCGCAGTTCCGAACGACCGTAGCGTTCGCGCAGCGGTTCCAGGATGCCGTCGAACAAGGCATGCCGGCCGGTGTCGACGTAGCGCATGGCGTGCTTGACCGCGTCGCGCATCCCAGGCGCGGTGCTCGCGTCGCTGAGCCAGCGCCCCTGCGCCTGCGCAGCGTTGATGGCGCCGAAGTAGGCGACCAGCGCGTCGTGCGACTGCCCCAGCTGCTCCAGTGCCACTCCGAGCCGCAAGCGGGCCACGAACATATGCGGCGCCAGCGCCAGCACGTCACGCAGATCGACGGCGGCACCGGCGTAATCCGCGCCCGCCATCCGCGCCGAGCCCAGCTGATGCAGCACGCCCGGATCCCGCGGGTGCGCACGATGCGCCGTCAGCAGGCGCTCGATCGCCTTGCCCACTTCGCCGCGCGCAACATGGCGCATGGCGAGATACTGTAGCGCTTCCGCGTCGCCCGGCTCGGCGTCCAGCAGGTGCAAAAAGGACTGCTCCGCCACCATCTCGTCGCCGTGATCCAGGGCGAAACGCGCACGTTCGCGGTAACCCGGCTGAGGATTCGACAACTGCTCGTTCATGACCGGCTTCGCCTGGAACTGGAAATGCGGCGCCATGCATGCGCCACGGCAGGAAACATGAGCGGCATAATACCCCCGATGCCGGCTTACACTGCGGCATCACGCTGAATACCCCGGGAAAAGCCTTCGTCAGGAGGTGTCCCGGTCAAGGAATGGCGCGACTCCGGATGCGCGCATCCGCACCAGACACCCCTGAACCCACCGCCGGCCATTAACCGTCACTCGCCACCGACTCACCCGACAGGTCGCCGCATGCTGCCCACTTCCCCAACCTCTCGACTGAACGGGCTGGATACGGCCAGCGTCCAGCACGTCGCCGCCGTTGCCGAGGCCCTGGATGCCGGCCGGGTGGACGAGGCCAACCGCCGCCTCGGGTTCGTCATGGCCACGCACCCCAGTCATCCGGAAGTGTTGCGCATGCAGGCCGGCATTCTCGGTCAGCGGGGCCTCCACAGTGAGGCGATCCATGCGATGCAGCGCGCGCTGGCGCAACGGCCGCAGGACGCGCTGTATTACAACACCCTCGGCACCCTGCTGGGCGCGGCAGGAAACTACGACGGCGCCATCGTGGCATTGCGCCGCTGCTGCGAGCTGCAGCCGCGGCTGGCGCTTGCCTGGTACAACCTCGGCGTGATGCTGACCCGCAGCGTGCGGAACGATGAAGCGGTGAACGCGCTGCGGCATGCCGTGGCGATCGCCCCGGACCATTACGCCGCGCGCGCACTGCTGGCCGACCTGCTGCGCACCACCGACCAGGTCGAGCAGGCCGCCACCGAGTACCGGCGTCTGCTTGCGGAACAACCCGCCACCGGCATGGCGTGGTGGGGCCTGGCCGAGCTGCGGACCAACCGATTCAGCCACGACGACATCGCGCGGATGCGCACCATCGTCCAGAACACCCGCATCGATGCCGACGACCTGATCGCTACCGGCTTCGCACTGGCCAAGGCGCTGGACGAAGCCGACCGCCCAGCCGAGTCGCTGGCCGTGCTGGATCGCGCCAATGCCGTTGCCCGGCGCCGGCAGCGCTGGGATGCCTCCGCCTTCTCGACCACCATCGATGCGGTCCTCGAGGCTTTCGCTCCACCTCCCAGCGGTGCCACGGCGGCACAGGGCCACGAAGCGATCTTCGTCGCCAGCCTGCCCCGCTCCGGCTCGACCCTGGTCGAACAGATACTGGCCTCGCACAGTCGCGTCGAAGGCGCCGGCGAACTGGCCGACCTGCCGCAGGTGCTCGGCGAGGAGTCGCGCCGCCGCGGCCTGCATTTCCCGCAATGGGTCGGCGCGATGCGGGCCGACGACTGGGAGCGGCTGGGCCAGCGCTACCTGGAACGCACCGCGCGTTGGCGCCGTCAGCGTCCCGTGTTCATCGACAAGCTGCCCAACAACTGGATGTACATCGGCGCGGTCCGGGCCATGCTGCCGTCGGCGCGCATCGTCGTCTGCCGGCGCGATCCGCTGGAAACCTGCTTCTCGTGTTATCGCCAACACCTGGCGGGCAACGAGTACACGCGCACGTTCGAGGACCTGGCCGGTTTCTGGCGCGATTTCGATCGCAGCGTGCGGCGGTGGCGCGAACTGCACCAGGCACACGTATTCGAGCACCGGTACGAAGACCTGCTGGCGGGACCTGAAGCCGGTATCCGGCGGCTGCTTGATTTCTGCGGCCTGCCCTTCGAGCCGGGTTGTCTCGATTTCCACGAAACACAGCGCGACGTGCGATCGCCCAGCGCCACCCAGGTACGCCGCCCATTGCACAACACCGCTCGTGCGCCACGCTACGGTGCGCTGCTCGATCCATTGCGCACCGCGCTGGGACTTCCGCGGTGGCACGCATGACACAGGAGCACGCAGCCGCCGCAGCCGGCGCCGGTGCCGACACGACAGCCGCCGGCGCCCTGGCACTGGCGGAGTACCGACGGCAACGCACGCTTGGTGATGCGCGGGCGGCACGACATGCCTTGCAGGCCGCCCTTGCCGGCGCCCCCGAGAGCGCATGGCTGGATTGTTCGCGCGCCCTGGTGCTGAGCGGAGATCTCGATGCGGCGCATGCCGTGCTCGCCGCCGGCATGGCCGCCCATCCCGGCTCGACCGATCTGCGCTTCGCCCTGGCGGGCGTCCTGTATGAACGCAGCGACCCTGCACAGGCGGAGCTCCTGCTGCGCGAGCTGCTGGAACAGCGGCCCGCGCACGCCGCGGCGGTCTTTCTTCTTGCCAGGTTGCTGCGCCAGCAAGGCCGCCTGGGCGCGGTGGCAGCTGCACTGCGCGCCCTGTTCGCCCACGACCGGCACCCTCTGGCCACCGTGATCCAGGCCGTGGAACTGCTCGATGATTGCGGCAGGCAGCAGGACGCCGCGGCCATCTGTCAGGCCGAGATCGCCTCCGGCTGTACCGATCCGCGTATTTACGCCTATGCCGGCATGCTGGAACTCCAGCTGGGTGCGTTCGAAGACGCACGCCGGCATTACGCCTATGTGCTGGCGCACGACCAGCGGGCGCCGGAATGGAACATCCCGATCGGTCTCAGCAGCATGCAGCGCTACCGCGATGCAGGTCATCCGGATTTCCAGCTGTTCCGGGACACCTTGCAGCAGGAACGGCTGAGCGACAGGGCGCGCAGCACTACCCTGTTCGCGCTGGGCAAGGCGCATGACGACATCGGCGACTACGCCCGCGCGGCGAACTACCTGCGCCAGGCCAATGCAATCGCGCACAAGGCCACCGGGTGGTCGCGCAAGCAGTGGCGCCGACGCGTGGATTCGCAGCTCGCACGCCAGTCCATGCCTTTCGAGTTAGTACCACCGGACGACTGGACGCCCGTGTTCATGGTCGGCGTGCCGCGCTCCGGAACCACCCTGGTGGCCGAGCTGCTGGCACAGCATCCCGACGTGTGCAACCGTGGGGAGCTGCCCTGGCTCGGGCACGTCGCGCAGTCGCTATCGCTGCATGACGAGAGCCGCGTCGAGGCATTCGAACAGGCAGCCACCACCTATGCGGCGCAACTGCGTCAGGATGACTCCGACGCGACGTGGTTCATCGACAAACAGCCGCTCAATCTGCTGCACGTCGACCTGGTCCTCGCGTTGTGGCCCAACGCCCGCATCGTGTTCTGCCAGCGGAACGCCCGCGACACAGCATTGTCGCTGTGGTCGCAGTCCTTTCTAGACGATGCACACGGCTACGCCTACGATTTCGCCGACATCGCCGTGGTTGCCAGGGACTGCCTCCGGCTGATGACGCGATGGCAGCAGCTCCACGCGACATCGATCCACGCGGTGGCTTACGAGCGACTCGTCGCCGACCCCGCCGCCGTCATGGCGGATATAGCCGGCTGGCTGGGACTGCCGCCATTCGACCCGCGGACGTCGCGGCAGCCGGCTGCTGCCATCAGTACCGCCAGCCTGTGGCAGGCACGCCAGCCGATCCATACCGGCTCGGTGGGGCGCTGGCGGCACTACGCTGCGTATCTACCTGAGCTGTTGCGAATTCCCGAGCGCTGAAGCCGCCTCAACCGCCCGGTTCGCCGGCGTAGCCCCAATGCTGCAGCATCGGCTCTAGCACCGGCAGCACCGCGGAAAACTCCTCCCGATAGCGCTTCCAGCGATCCAGGCCCTTGCGATTCACCGGCTGGATCACCTGGGTATAGCTGGGCGTGGCGATGTAGCCCTTGTCGCGGGCATGCTGGTCGAACCGCAGCATTGGCGATGGATCCCGCACGCCCAGGAATTCCGCGATCCTTTGCGCGTGCGCTCCCGGATCGGCAACCAGTTCCTCATAGCGCGAGACGAGCACATTCGGCTGGAACACCTCCACATGGTGCAGCCAGCACTCCATCGCCGTCACATAGGCCGCGGCCAGTTGCGGCAACGAGGCGCAGGCAGCCGCCAGCACACTGGCCTTGTAGTTCTGCATGTAATTGCTGATCAGCACATCGCAGGGGTGCCGCAGCGCGAGGATGAATTTCGCCCGCGGGAAGATGCGGTGGATCAGCGGCAGCCACAGCATGTTCAGCGGATTCTTGTCGACCAGTTGCGCATCCCACCGGCGGGCGATCTTGGTGCACACCAACTGCAGATAATCCTTGCGCAATTCGTCACAGGCATGTTGGTCGAGCTGGTGCAGATCCTGGGGTACCGAGATTCCGTGGTCGTCGAGACGGTTCGCCAGAACGTTGAAAAACGGACGTTCGTCCATGGACTGCAGCGACGGGTGAGCGTCCAGCATCTGCTCGAGCAACGTCGTCCCCGAGCGGGGGAATCCCACGATGAATATCGGGGATTCCGCGACGGCCGGAGCGAGCAGCTGCGGCCACTTGAGATAGTCCTCCGCGGAGACCCGCCCAACCGCTGCGGGCAGGATCGGCGCTCCGGGTTCGAATCGATGCGGCACGGTTTGGCGAAGCTCATCCACCTGCAGCCGGTGCGCCGTGTCCAGCGCGCGCATGGCCGCGGCGCTGTCGTTCAACCGGTCGCAGACTCCGGCCAGATCGAAATAATGCGCGTAGTCGCCGGGGTTGCGCGGCCCCGCCTGTTCCAGGATCCGACGTGCGAGCGTGCCATCGCCGCGACGCGTGGCCATGGTGGCGCGCAGATGAGTGAGATCCTGCAGGTTCGCCGCGCTCAGTGCCTCGGGGTGCCGAAGCAGGCTCTCCTGCAGCGACTGGGCGGCATCCAGGTCGTTGACCCGCTCATACACTCCCGCCAGAAGAACGGCTGCGGGGACATTCCGCGGTGAGCGGGCGCACAGGTCCTCCAGCAGGAATTGCGCGGTACGCCCGTCGCCAAGTGACTGATGCAGGTCGGCCAACTCGAGTTGCAGATCGTCTTCCAACGGCAACCACTCACGCCAAGGGCGGATCAGCTCCTCGGCCCGGTAGTCCCGGCAGATCGCGCAGGCGCGCGCCGCGCGGACAATCGTTTCCGGCGAGCGAGGATCCAGTTCGAGTACCCTCAACATGGCGTCGCGCGCACCCTCGAAGTTCTTCTGCTCCAGTTGAAGCATGCCGCGATTGACCCACTGGGCGGCATCGTCGGGCGCCAGTCGCAATGCGGTATCGCAGGCCACGGCAGCCTCGTCCAGGCGCCCGGCCTCGCGCAGCACCGTGGCGTAATTGCCCCAGTGCAGCGCGCTGCCGGGAAGCAGTTCCGTCAGCTTTGCATGAACCGCCACAGCTTCTTCCTGCCGTCGTTGCGCGCCCAGTGCCAGAGCCAACAGCAGCAAGGTATCCGTGTCGTCCGGAATCCGCTGCAGGCTGTCGCGGCACAGCCGCTCAGCATCGACTGCCCTGCCAGCCTGCAGGGCGGCGACGATATCCGGGATTTCGTTCAAGGTCGTATTCATCAAGAAAAGGGCCGCGCGGGAAACCCGCGCGGCCCATGGTAACAACCAATCGGACTGACCTGACTGGTTAGAAGCTCACCGTCACGCGGCCCCAGAAGTAACGACCCTGCAGGTCGAAATCGCTCGGATCGGTGTTGGCGTTCAGGGTATTGTTCGCGTACAGCATCGGCGGTTGCTTGTCGAACAGGTTGTTCACGCCGAAGTCCACGCGGGTGTTGAACTGCTCGATGTTGTAACCGATCGACACGTCGTTGTAGACCGTCGCGCCCTTCTTCATCACATAGTTCGGGATGCCCGGAATCGGCGAGGCCGTATAGCCCGGAACCGGCGAACCCAGCTCGTAGCGGCCGATGTAGCGCATGCGCCACGACGCGTTCCAGCCGGCCAGATTCCAGTTCACGAAGCCCTGACCGCGCCAGCGCGGGAACAGGCACACGCCACCGCCGGTCGGGCACGCACCGGATTCCGGCGAGCCGAAGAACTCGAAGTGCCCGGCCTCGTGGTAAACCGCGTTACCCGGCAGACCCGGCGAGGTCTCTTGGTCGTAACGCTTCATGTACGTGCCGTCAACGCCCACCAGGAAGTTGCCGAACCCGAACTGCGGCAGCTTGTAGCGCAGCGACAGATCCACGCCGCTGGCGTCGGTGCGGCCGAGGTTGCCGGTCGGCTCGATGATCTGCGCGATCTGGCCCGGGTTGGTGCTGCCGGCGCCGGAGCGGGTGATCAGCGGGCAGTACGCAGTGACCCCGTTGTAGCAGAGGTTCAGCACGGTCTGTGCGCCGATGGCGGTGATGGTGTTCTTGAGGTAGAGGCGCCACACATCGACGCTGGCCGACAGGCCCGGCGCCCACGACGGCGAATAGACCGCGCCGAAGTCGAACGACTTGCCCTTCTCCGGCCCGAGCGGGAAACCGGCGTACTTCGAGCCGGAGGACACCGCCTTGATCTGCTGGCCGAGCTTCACATCTTGGTTGACGAACGGATACCCCGGCTGCGTGGCGTTGGTCGGAACCCCTACGCAAGCCGGATTGCCGGCGGTGGTAATGAAGTTGCACGGGTCACTGCTGAGCTTCGGTGCGTCGCTGATCGGCGCGCCATACACATTGCCCACGGTCGGGGCGCGGAACACGTCCGACATCGTGCCGCGCAGCAGCAGGTCGGCGATCGGGCGGTACTCGATGGCGAATTTCTTGTTGTTGGTGCTGCCGAAGGTGCTGTACTTGGAATAACGGTCACCGATATCGACGTTCAGCGCCTGGATACCCGGGATGTCCTTCAGGATCGGCACGAACAATTCGGCGTAGCCTTCCTTCACGTTGTAGCCGCCGCGCAGCGGCGAACTGCACTGGCTGCCCAACGTGCAGTTGCCGGTGGCCGGGTCGATCAGCAGCAGCGGATCGATCGTGCTGTTGGTGTACTCCTTGCGATATGAAGCGCCACCAGCCAACTGCACGGTACCGGCCGGCAGTTCGAACAGGCCGCCGTTCAGGTCTACCGAGTAGGTCTTCTCGATCGAGTAGTTGTTACTGATCGCCGGCACAGCGGCGGCCTGCAACGCCTTGATGGAGTTCGGGTCGAACAGGTTGAACGGGTTGAACGGAGTGCAGCCGGTCGACGGCGTGTTGCAGACCACCTGGCCGGTTGCCGGGTTGAGGTGCGACGGCCCCAGGTCGGCATTGATGATGCGCTGGTTCGGCAGGCCACGGGTGATCGTGTTCTGCGAGAAGTGGCCATAGTCCAGGCCAGCATCCCAGTTCCACGCCTGCCCAAAGACCGTGAAGTCACCCTTGAAGCCGGTCTGGATCTGGTCCGTGGTGGTGCCGTAGTTCGCGCTGCGGTTGCCGGCCGACACCAGGCGCGCACGGTAGTCGTTGCCTGCGGACGAAAATTCCACGCCGAACGGGTTGTAGTACGCGTCCTTGGAGATCACCGCGCCGTAGATGGAGCCCAGCAATGCGGGCGCCAGCTGGAAGGCTGAGGAGGTCTTGTTGTGGTAACCGGTCAGGTAGACCTGCACGTGGTCACCCAGGTTGTAGCTGCCTTTCAACCAGGCGCTGGTACGCTCCTGCGGGGTCTGGATCAGGTTGACCGCCGCATAGTTGTACTTGTCGCTGTTCGTGAAGCAATGGTAATCGGTCGCCGTATTCTGGCCGCTGGCGCCCGGATTGATGGCGACGTTCTTGCAGCCGTAAGCAGTCCGCAGAGCCGGGGGCAGCTGGATGCGGTCGTGGGCCGGGAAGCTGGAACCGCCGATGTAGGAATAAATCGGCGTACTCGCACTACCCGTGATCGAGACCGCGTTCTGGCTGAACTTGCGGTTCTTGGCCAGCACGGCCTCGGTCTTGTTGTAGTCCACGCCGCCCATGATGCTGCCCTTGTCGGACGTCTGGCCGAACGTGAACGTGTAACCGGTCGAGGCACCATCGTTGTGGTCGGACTCGCCGTAGGTCGCCGAGAACTGGGCGCCCTGGTAGTCCTTCTTGAGGATGAAGTTCACCACGCCGCCGATCGCGTCGGAGCCGTAGACCGAGGACGCGCCGTCAGTCAGCACTTCGATGCGCTCGATCATGTCGGCTGGAATCGAGTTCGGATCACCGTTGATGATGCGCTTGCCGTCGATCAGGATCAGGGTGCGCTGGCTACCCAGGCCACGCAAGCCGATCGAGGAGCCGCCGGTGCCGCCGCTGTTGTTGACCTGCGGATTGATGTTGCCGCCGGTGACTGCCGGCAGTTGCTGCACGATGTCACCCAAGGTGAGCTTGCCGGTTGCCTTGATGGCAGCCGCGTCAATGGTAACCACCGGGTTGGACGTTTCCAGGTCGACGCGACGAATGTTCGAGCCGGTAACCACCACCGTCTGCAGCGTCTGTGCCTTTTTCTGGCTGGGCTGGTTGGCCGTGTCCTGCGTGTTCGTATCCTGCGCGAAGGCCGAAGTGGACACGCCCACCGCGATGACAGCACCCAGCGAAAGGCCGAGACGGACCGCCGAAGAAAGTTTCTTGACCCCAAGTTTCATGAAAGCACCCTCCGATTAATTATTTAATGCGTCAGTAAAACTTAAATTCCCACAATAGCGATGGCGGGTTGTCGTGGCTTTCTCTCGATTCCTGATGAGTGCCGAACGACGGGAACTCCCGATCCGGGCCGATACTAACAGGGAAATAACACTGCGAGAACACAACAGCCTCGTCATGGTTGGCACGGCTGAGGACACCGGTAAATGCATTGCGGCTGGCTGGTCGACCCCTCAACCCGCTCCCTGTGTGATCCGTCTTTATTACGCTTCATTTACGCATTGTCAACAAATTTTCTATAGCAAGAATTTGCGTATTCACGATTATCTCGTTCGTAAAAACTTACGGATAGGCCCTGATTGCGATCATCGTCGCGATTCCCTGTCGACGCGCGCAGCAATAACTTGCGATACAGCTTGACTTGCCCCGCATCCGACCGCCGACCTAAGGAGCGTCGTGCCCCCTACTCGTTCTCTCCGTCGGCCTCGAAGCGCAGGTGCTTCACGCTGCGGCCGTTACGGCGCACCAGCTTGAGTGCCTCGATGCCGATGCGGATGTGCGCCTCGACGAATTCCGAGGTGATCCGGCGGTCGCTGGCCTCGGTCTTCACGCCTTCCGGGATCATCGGCTGGTCGGACACCAGCAGCAGGGCGCCGCACGGGATGCGGTTGGCGAAGCCGGCGGCGAAGATGGTGGCGGTCTCCATGTCCACCGCCATGCAGCGGGTGCGCCGCAGGTAGTCCTTGAACGCGTCGTCGTGCTCCCACACGCGCCGGTTGGTGGTGTACACCGTGCCGGTCCAGTAGTCGTGGCCGAGGTCGCGGATCATGGTGGAGACCGCGCGCTGGAGCTGGAACGCCGGCAGCGCGGGCACCTCCGGCAACAGGTAGTCGTTGCTGGTGCCTTCGCCGCGGATCGCCGCGATCGGCAGCACCAGGTCGCCGAGCTGGTTCTTCTTCTTGACCCCGCCGCACTTGCCCAGGAACAGCGCGGCCTTCGGTCCGATCGCGCTGAGCAGGTCCATCATGGTGGCGGCATTGGGGCTGCCCATGCCGAAGTTGATCAAGGTGATGCCGTCGGCGGTGGCGCTCGGCATCGGCCGGTCGCGCCCCTGCACCTCCACGCCGTGCCATTGCGCGAACAGCTCCACGTAATGGCCGAAGTTGGTCAGCAGGATGTGCTCGCCGAACTGCTCGAGCGGCACGCCGGTGTAGCGCGGCAGCCAGTTGGAGACGATTTCCTGTTTGCTTTTCATGGATGAAGCGATACCTGGTGGGGTTGCCGGCGACGCCACGCCGGCGGAATGCCAGACACATGCGGCGGTCATTCTAGGGCCGGACCATGCGCCACGGCCCCGGCACGCCCGCGCCACGGGCACTTTTCCCTGTGACCGCAGTCACTTGTGCCATGTTATGTTGCACTTGCCATTCATGACGGGGGGAAACGTATGCGGATGGGCCTGGCAATCGACGCGGCCTGCGACCTGTCGCAGGCGTTCCTGCAACAGCACAATGTTGCGGTGATGCCGATCACCGTGCGGGTGGACGGCGAAGTCTTCATGGACGACCGCAAACCGGCCGAGATCCAGCGCTTCATCGATCGCCGCCTGGGCAGCCGCAGCCATTCGGCGGAGACCGAGCCGTGCCCGGTGGACGAGGTGCAGAAGCTGTTCCTGGAGAGGCTGGTGCTGGAGCAGGACTGCATGTTCTGCCTGACCATCACCGCCACCCGCAGCCCGATCAATGAGCACGTCAACAAGGCCAGTTTCGGCATCCTCAAGAACTACCGGCAGGTGCGCGAGCGGGCCGGCGTGCCCGGCCCGTTCATGATGCGCGTGATCGACACCCGCAACATCTTCGCCGGCGCGGCACCGGCAGTGTACGAGGCGGCTCGCCTGATCGCGGCCGACGAGACGCCGGGGGTGATCCGCGAACGGCTCACCCACCTCGCCAACCACACCTACGGCTATATGTTGCCGCGCGACCTCTACTACCTGCGCGCCCGCGCCAAGAAGAAGAACGACCGCAGCGTCGGCCTGGTCAGCGCGATGCTGGGCTCGGCGCTGGACATCAAGCCGATCCTGCGCTGTTTCCGCGGCGAGACCGGCCCGGTCGGCAAAGTGCGCGGCTTCGAGCAGGGCGCGGAGGCGCTGTTCGGCTATGCCGCACAGCGCGTGCGTGCCGGCCTGCTGGTGCCGATGGTCTGCGTCAGCTACGGCGGCGACCTCGAGGTGCTGCCGCACCTGCCCGGCTACACCGAGCTGCGCGCCGTCTGCGAAGAGCACGGCGTCGAGCTGATGGAAGCGCCGATGAGCATCACCGGCATGGTCAACGTGGGCGAAGGCGCGGTGACGGTCGGCTTCGCCGCCGAGGAGCACGAGGCCGAGTTCTGACCGCCGGCTGCCGCAGCGTGGCGGCGGACGGCCGGGTGTTCAGAACCCGTAATTGAGGAACCCGCCATCCACCGCCAGCACCTGGCCGGTGATGTAGCTGGCCGCCGGCAGGCACAGGAAGGCGATCGCCGCGGCCACTTCCTCCGGCTCGCCGATCCGCTTCAGCGGCGTGCGGTCGAGCACCTCGTCCAGGTAGTCGGCATCGGCCAGCGCGGGATCGGTGCGCTGGGTGCGGATGTACCACGGCGCCACCGCGTTGACGCGGATGCCGTCCACCGCCCACTCGGCGGCCAGGTTGCGGGTGAGCTGGTGCAGCGCCGCCTTGCTCATGCCGTAGGGCGCGCCGGTGCGCACGTGGGTGACGCCCGACACCGACCCCACGTTCACGATCGCCGCATTCGCGTGCTGCACCAGCTGCGGATGCGCCAGCCGGCACATCTCGAACGCGGAGAACAGGTTCTGCTCGAAGATCGCGCGGTAGTCGTCCTCGCGATAGTCCAGCGCGGCGGCCGGCTGGTTGCCGCCGGCGTTGTTGACCAGCAGCGAAACCGGCGCGCCGAGATCGGCGATCCAGTCGAACACGGCCAGGCGCTCCTCCGCGTCGACCAGGTCGGCGCCGAACGCCAGCACCTCGACGTCGGCGAACTCGTCGGCCAGCTCCACCCGCACCTGCTCGAGGTAATCCTCGTCGCGCGCCACCAGCAGCAGGTCGGCGCCGCGCCCGGCCAGCTCGCGCGCGGTGGCGTGGCCGATGCCCTTGCTGGCCCCGGTGATCAGGGCGGTGTGGCCATGCAGATGCCAGGCGTCGAGGCGGTTGTCCATGCGCGCAGCTTAAAGCGTCGATCACGCCGCGCCTAGGCGGCGCCTTGCCTGCGGCAGGGCATGGCGGGACACTCGGCCGGTCGATCCCGCGCGAGAACCGTCATGAAACCGCTGCCGCTCCTGCTCTGCGTCCTTGCCCTCGGCGCCTGCTCCGGCAAGCCGCCGGAACCCCAGGCCAAGCCGGCCGCGACCGACACCGCCACGCCGTTCGACGCGCTGAAGGCGGACGAGCAGCGCGCGAAGGACGTGCAGAAGGCCGTCGACAAGCAGGCCGAGGAGCAGCGCAAGCAGATCGAGGCGCAGGAACAGTAGCGATTCAACACTCGCGTAGGAGCCCGCTGGCGGGCGATGCTTCTGCTCTGAATATCCAGAAAAGAGCATCGCCCGCCAGCGGGCTCCTACGAGGCGGCAGCGCTCAGCGTGGGCTGCACAGGCAATCCGCGTAGATGTTCGGCGTGCCGGCCTTCGCGCTGCGCAGCAGTTCGAGTTCCGGCGCCAGCGCCGGCAATTGGGCGAACCAGGGCGGCAGGCGCACGCCCCACGACTGCAGCAGGCGCACGCCGGCGCCCTGGTTGAGCCCGATCAGGAAACGCTCGAAGCCACCTAGCGGCGCCTCCACGTAGCGCACCGGGTAACCCTTGCCCAGCCTGGCCAGGCCGGCCGCGTCGGCGACGGCCGCGTCCAGCCCGCCGAGCCGGTCGACCAGGCCGCGCTCGATCGCCTGCTTGCCGGTCCACACCCGGCCCTGCGCGATCGCGTCGATCGCCTCGTAACTCTTGCCGCGCGCCTTCGCCACGTTGCCGACGAAGTCGCGGTAGCCCTTGTCGATGATCGCCTGGATCACCGCGCCGACCTTCGGGTCGAGCGGGCGGCTGATGTCGAATGCGCCGGCCATCGGCCCGGTGCCGACGCCGTCGCTGCGGACGCCCAGCTTGGCCAGCGTGTTCGGCACCGTGTAGTACATGCCGAAGATGCCGATCGAGCCGGTGATGGTGTTCGGCTCGGCATAGATGCGGTTCGCGTTCATCGCGATCCAGTAGCCGCCGCTGGCCGCCACATTGCCCATCGACACCACCACCGGGATGCCCGCGCTGCGGGTCAGCTCGATCTCGCGGCGGATCTGCTCGGCCGCGTACACCTCGCCGCCGGGCGAGTTGACCCGCAGCACCAGCGCCCGCGTCTTGCGGTCCTCGCGCGCGCCGCGGATCAGTGCCGCGGTGGAGTCGCCGCCGATCGAGCCGGCCGCGCGCTTGCCGCCGGCGATCTCGCCCTCGGCCACCACGATCGCCACGCCGGGCGCGAACGCACCGCCGTCGCGCGGCAGGCCGGCGGCGTAACGGCCCAGATCGACCTGGCGGAAGCTGTGCCCTTTCCTGTCGGCCGGCACGCCTTCCCTGCGCATCATCGCGATCAGTTCGCTGCGCGTGGCCAGCCCGTCCACCAGGTGCTGGTCCAGCGCCAGCTGCGCCAGGTTGCCGCGGGTGCCGGCGATATGCTGCGGCAGGTTGTCGACGTCGTCGCGCAGCGTCGCCGGATCCAGCCTGCGCATGGCCGCCACCTCGTCGAGGTAGCCGTCCCACAGGCCGCCCATCCAGTAGCTGTCGGCCTGTTTCGCCTCGGCCGAGGCGTGGTCGAGGATGTACGGCTCGGCCGCGCTCTTGAACTCGCCCACACGGAACAGGTGCACGTCGACGCCGAGCCTGTCCAGCAGGTCCTTGTAGAACAGCCGGTAGTTGGCCAGCCCGGTGATCATCACGCCGCCCTGCGGGTCGACCAGCAGGCGGTCGGCATGCGCGGCAAGGTAGTACTGGCCCTGGTCCAGGTTCACCGCCCAGGCCACCACCGGCTTGCCCGCAGCGCGGAAGCGGTCCAGCGCCGCTCCCACCTCGCGCAGCGCGGCGAAGCCGCCGCCCTGCAGCTCGTCCGGCAGCAGCAGGATGCGGCTGATCCGCTTGTCCTTCGCCGCCGCGTCGATCGCGCCGACCAGGTCGCGCAGCTGCACCTGCTTCGGGTCCTCGCCGGACAGCCCGGACAGCGCGCGCTGCAGCGGCTCGATGCTGTACTGCTCGACCAGCTGGCCCTGCGGCCGGATCACCAGCACGCTGTCGTCCTGCACCGCGCGCTCCATGCGGCTGCCGAACACGCCCGCGGTCAGCAGCAACAGCAGCACGGCCAGCACGCCGAAGAACACCAGGTTGAGGATCACCAGCCGCAGCAGGTTGATGCCGCGGCCAAGCGAGCGCAGGAAGGCCCGGAAACCGTTGCGGCGAGGCGGTAGCGGTGGCGGAAGCGTCATGGAGGTATCCGGAATCGTCGGGCCAAGCGTAGCCGGTCAGGCCAGCGCGGTCACCGGTGCATGGCGGCGCCAGCGCTGCCTCCACGCGCTGCGCCAGAAGCGGGTGAACAGCATCGCGGCCGCCACCGACAGCCCGGCGATCAGGCCGATCCACATCCCGCGCGCGCCCATGCCATGGTGGAACGCCAGCCACCAGCCCACCGGCATGCCGACCATCCAGTACGCGAACAGGGTGATCGCCATCGGCACGCGGGTGTCCTTGAGGCCGCGCAGCGCGCCGTTGGCGGCGACCTGGATGCCGTCGGAGAACTGGAACAGCCCGGCCAGCATGATCAGCTGCGCGGCCAGCGCGATCACCTTCGGCTCGTGCGTGTACAGCGAGGCGATGAAGTGCGGCAGGCCCAGCATCAGGCCGGCCGAGAACAGCTGGGTGACCAGGGTCAGGCCGATCCCGCAGAAACCGGCGTAGCGCACGCCGCGCTCGTCGCCGCGGCCCACCGCGTTGCCCACGCGCACGGTGATCGCCATCGCCAGGCCGAGCGGGATCATGAAGAACAGCGAGGCGATGTTGATCGCCACCTGGTGGCTGGCGATCACGTCCTCGCCCAGCGTGGCGATGATCAGCGCGGTGGCCACGAACAGCCCGGCCTCGGCCAGCAGGGTCACCGCCATCGGCAGGCCGATATGCACCAGCTGGCCGATCCGGCCCAGGTCCGGCCACTGGAAACGATCGAACAGGCCCAGACCGCGATAGTTGCGCCGCAAGACCACGTAGACGCCGAACGCCAGCAGCTCCAGCCACAGCACGATCGCGGTGGCCACGCCGCAGCCGTGCGCGCCCTGCGGCGGGATGCCCAGCTTGCCGAACATCAGCACGTAGCCCAGCGGCACCAGCAGCACCAGGCCGCCCAGGCTGAAGTACATCGACGGCCGGGTCAGCGACAGCCCTTCGGACAGGCCGCGCAGCGCGAAGTAGCAGGTCAGCGCCGGGGCGCCCCAGCTGATCGCCAGCAGGAAGCGCTGCACGTCGTGGCGCAGGCTCGCCGTCACCCCGATCAGCTCGATCAGCGGCCCCGCGTGGCGCACCGCGAACCACAGCAGCGCGCCCATGCCCAGCGCCAGCCACAACGCCTGGTGGAACACCGCGCCGACCTCGCCGCGGCGCCCGGCGCCGTCGAGCTGGGCCACCGACGGCGGCACCGCCATCATCATGCCGATGCCGCAGACGATCGCCAGCGACCAGATGCTGGCGCCCACCGCCACCGCGCCCAGCACGTGCGCGCTCACGTGCCCGGCCAGCACCGCGTCGATCACGTTGCTGCCGACCGCGGCCAGCTGGGCGGCGATCAGCGGCAGGGCGAGGCGCACGGTGGCGCGCACCTCGTGCAGCAGATGGGCGCGCTCGGGATGGAAGGGTTTCATCGGCACAGCAGACTCCAGGGCCGGTCATTCTACCTGAGCCATAGGTCACGCCCGGCCGGCCACCGCGCTGTGCGAAGATCTTCCGCTGTCGCGAACGGGAACCTCGATGAAGCAGCTGATCAGCTACGAAGGCTTGCGTTGCGCCAACTGCGGCGCCGCGATGCAGGGCGAGTTCTGCCACGAGTGCGGGCAGTCGATCCACAGCGTGCTGAAGCCGATGCACCACATGGTCGAGGAAACCGTCGAGACGGTGCTGCACATCGACGGCCGCATCGTGCACACGCTGCCGCCGCTGCTGCTGAAACCGGGCTTCCTCACCCTGGAATACTTCGCCGGCCGGCGGGTGCGCTACATCGCGCCGTTCCGGCTGATGTTCGTGCTGTGCCTGCTGTCGTTCTTCGTGTTCCACCTGGCGATCGACCAGGTCGCCGGCAAGATGCCTGCGAACGGCCGCCCCCTGCTGAGCGTGGACAGCCGGGCGATCGAGACCGCCGCCAGCCCGGCCGGGGTGCGCGAGGCATTGCAGAAGGAACTGGATGGCCTGCAGAGCGCCCGGGCGACCGGCATGCTGCCGCCGAACCTGCTGGAACAGGCCGATGTCGCCGAACGCGACCTGCGCCGGAAGGCCGACCGCCGGCTGGCCGAACTCGGTGCGGCGCCGGTCCCGGCCGCCGCCGTGGCGGCGAAGCCGCCGGAAGCCGCGAAAACCGCCGCCGCTCCACCTGGCGATGTCACGCGCCGGGCGATCCGGCGGGAATCGTCGCCGGTCCGCATCGGCTGGCTTCCCGACGCCGCCAACGCGCGCCTGACCGAGCTGGGCCACCACCTCCAGGACAACTTGCAAACCTTCAGGCATGGCGATGCCGCGGCCAGTGCCGAGGCGAAGCAGCGGATGATCAACGGCGTCTTCGGCACGCTGCCGCCGACCATGTTCGTGCTGATCCCGGTATTCGCGGCCCTGCTCAAGCTGTTCTACGTGTTCCGCCGGCGGCTGTACATGGAACACCTGATCGTGGCCCTGCACAGCCATGCGTTCATGTTCCTCAGCCTGCTGCTGGTCACCCTCGCCGGCATGCTCTCGACTTGGCTGCAGCCGCATGCGGCCTGGGCCGGTAACGTGCTGGGCTGGCTGCAGGCCGCGCTGATCCTGTGGATTCCGGTCTACCTGCTGCTCACGCAGAAACGGGTCTACCGCCAGGGCTGGCCGATGACCCTGCTGAAATTCTGGTGCATCGGCTGGTGCTATTTCTGGCTGCTGGCATTCGCGCTGATGGTGGCCTTGCTGCTCGGCGCGGCCCACTGAGGCCACTTCCGGGCCGACGGCCCGGGCGGGTTTTGCACAGCGTCACGGGCCTGTCAAGGCAGCCGGGGGTGATTTGTCAATTGTGTGAACCGCAGCCGGCCATAATTTGCAAGTCATTGATAATAATTTGCTTTTTTACCTGACCAAAACCTCGTCAGACTGTCGAAAAAGGCGCTGCGGCGCGCTTTGAGGCTCCCCCTCCCCGCTGCATCCACAGACTTATCCACAGCTACTGTGGATAAGCGCAAAAACTTCCCGGGGATAGCCACTTAGCCCCAATTCCTCGATAACCGGGCAGCAAGTTCGCGCAACTCCAGCAGGCACGCCACGCTGGCCGTCACCACCCTCGCCACGGGCCCGGCGACGGCCGCAGCTACACTGTGCCGCCACGAGGTAGTCCATGCCCGCCGTCCTTCGCGTCGCCCTGCCGGTTCCCCTGCCCAGCCTGTTCGATTACCTGCCGCCCGCGGCGGGCGAGGCCCGCGTGGGCAGCCGGCTGCAGGTGCCGTTCGGGCGGCACCGACTGGTCGGCGTGGTGGTGGCGATCGAGGCCGAGGCGGCGGTCGGCGGCGGCCGCCTGAAGCAGGCGCTGCGGCTGCTCGACGACGACGCGCTGCTCGACGCCGAACTCATGCAGACGCTGGCCTGGGCCGCCGACTACTGGCTCGGCGCACCGGGCGAGGCCTACGCCAATGCCTTGCCGCTGGCCCTGCGCGAGGCGAAGCCGCTGCCGCCGATCGGCGACGAATACTGGTCGCTCACCGGCGCCGGCCGCAGCGCCCACGATGCCGGCAGCCGCCGCGGCGGCAGCCGGGCGCTGCTGGCCCTGCTCGGCGGCGGCGCGCTGAGCGCACAGGAGCTGGGCGAACGCCAGAGCGGCTGGCGCGAGGCGGCGCGCCGGCTGGCCGCGGCCGGCCTGCTCGAACGCAGCGAACGGCCGCCGCCCGATCGCCCGGCGCCGCCATCGCTGGCACCGCAACTCAGCGACGAACAGCAACAGGCGGTCGTCGCCGTAAGCGCCAGCCTCGGCCGCTACCAGCCGTTCCTGCTCGACGGCGTCACCGGCAGCGGCAAGACCGAGGTCTACCTGGCGCTGATCGAGCAGGTGCTGGCGCAGGGCAAGCAGGCGCTGCTGCTGGTGCCGGAGATCGGCCTGGCGCCACAGACCGAGCGGCGCCTGCGCGAGCGGCTCGGGGTGAACGTCGAGGTGCTGCACTCGAACCTTTCCGAAGGCGACCGCGCGCGCGCCTGGCTGCGCGCCCGCGCCGGCGGCGCGCGGGTGATCCTGGGCACCCGCTCGGCGGTGTTCACGCCGCTGCCGCAGGCCGGGCTGATCATCGTGGACGAGGAGCACGACGGCGCCTACAAGCAGCAGGAAGGCTTCCGCTACCACGCCCGCGACCTCGCCCTGGTGCGCGCCCGCGCGCTGGGCGTGCCGGTGCTGCTGGGCTCGGGCACGCCCTCGCTGGAATCGCTGGCCAACGTCGACGCCGGCCGCTACCGCAGCCTGCACCTGCGCGCCCGGCCCGGCGCGGTGCGGCCGCCGCAGGTGCAGATCATCGACATGCGCGCGCAGCGGCTGGAGCACGGCATGTCGCCGGCGCTGCTGGCGGCGGTGGCGGAGACGGTGGCGCGCGGCGAGCAGGCCCTGGTATTCCGCAACCGCCGCGGCTACGCGCCGGTGCTGCTGTGCCACGCCTGCGGCTGGCACGCCGGCTGCCCGCGCTGCGAACGTCCACTGACCCTGCATGCCGCCCGGCGCCAGCTGATCTGCCATCACTGCGATTATCGCCAGCGCGTGCCGGCCGCCTGCCCCGCGTGCGGCGCAGGCGATCTCAAGCCACAGGGCCAGGGCACCGAACGGCTGGAGGAGGCGCTGGTCGCGCAGTTCCCGCAGGTGCCGGTGCTGCGGGTGGACCGCGAGACCACCCGCCGCCGCGACGCGTTCGAGGAGCTGCTGGCCACGCTCGAGGACGACCGGCCGGCGATCCTGGTCGGCACCCAGATGCTGGCCAAGGGCCACGACCTGCCCAACCTCACCCTGGTCGCGATCGTGGGCGTGGACGAGGGCCTGCACAGCATCGACTTCCGCGCCGGCGAACGGCTTGCGCAGCTGGTGGTGCAGGTAGCCGGCCGCGCCGGCCGCGCGCGCAAGCCTGGCCGCGTGCTGCTGCAGACGCACCAGCCGGAACATCCGCTGCTGCGCAGCCTGCTGGCCCAGGGTTACGCCGCCGCTGCGCGCGAGCTGCTGGCCGAACGCCGGCTGATCCAGCTGCCGCCGTACAGCCACCAGGTGCTGCTGCGCGCCGAGGCGCCGCAGCGCGAGCAGGTCGAGGCGTTCCTCGCCGCGGCGCATGCCGCGCTGCCGATCAACGATCAGTTGCAGGTCGCCGGGCCGATGCCCGCGCCGATGCCGCTGCGCGCGGGCCGCCATCGCGGCCAGCTGCTGCTGGAGGCCGCCAGCCGGCAGCTGCTGCACGCGATGCTGCGACCGTGGCAACTGGCGCTGACCGCACTGCCCCCGGCACGCAAGGTGCGCTGGTCGCTGGACGTCGACCCGATCGACCTGTATTGAACGCCCCGCGTCGAACCGGGCTCAGCCCGCGCCGGGCTTCAGCGAGCCCGGCTTCACCAGCCAGCGCACCGCCAGCATGCCCAGCTCGTAGAGCAGGCACATCGGCACCGCCAGCATGATCATCGAGGTGATGTCCGGCGGGGTGATGAAGGCGGCGATCGCAAACGCGCCCACGATGGCATAGCGCCGGCTGCTGCGCAGCTTGTCCAGGTCGACGACGCCCACCGCGGCGAGGATCACCACCGCCACTGGCACCTCGAAGCACAGGCCGAAGGCGAAGAACATCAGCATCACGAAGTCGAGGTAGTGGGTGATGTCGGTCATCATCTCCACCCCCTGCGGCGTGATCGCGGTGAGGAAGCGGAACGCCGCCGGCAGCACCAGGAAATAGGCGAACGCGCAGCCCAGGTAGAACAGCACCAGTGCCGCGGCGAGCAGCGGCCGGGCCAGGCGCTTCTCGTGCTTGTACAGGCCCGGGCTGACGAAGGCCCACAGCTGGTACAGGATCATCGGCATGCTGATGAACAGCGCCGCGTAGAACGCCAGCTTCAGCGGCGTGACGAACGGGCTGGCCACCTCGGTGGCGATCAGGTGCGCGCCCTCGGGCAGCCGCGCCACCAGCGGCGCGGCCAGTTCCGCGTACAGGCGGTTGGCGAACGGCACCAGCACCAGCAGCACCACCAGCACGGTGGCACTGGCCTTGAGCAGCCGCGAACGCAGTTCCAGCAGGTGCGAGAACAGCCCCTGCTGCAGGTCGACCTCGGGCTCAGGCGTGGCCATGCGGCAGCTCCCTGGCGGCCGTCGCAGCGGTGCCCGCGAACAGGTCGCCGGTGGCAGGGTCCGGTGCGCCTTCCGGCAGGTTTTCCGCCGTGGCTTCCGCTCCGAGGGCAGAGCCGGCTGCCGCCGCGTTCGCCGCGCCGGTCACGGCTTCATGGTCAGGCGCCACGACGACGTGCTGCACGTCGCGCACCTTCTGCACGGCGGCGTCCAGTTCCGCCTGCGCCGCTTCCGCCTTCGCGGCGGCCTCGCGCGCGGCGCGCTTGATTTCCTCGACCTGCAATTCGCGCTCCACCTCGGCGCGCACGTCGTCCCAGCCGCTGCGCATGCGCCGCAGCAGCGCGCCGGCCGTGCGCGCGGCGCCCGGCAGTTTCTCCGGGCCGAGCACGATCAGCGCGATCAGCGCGAGCAGCACCAGCTTGCCGAAGCTGATCTCGATCATCGCCGCGAACCCGCCCGTCGCCGCGGCTTACTTCGGGTCGCTGGAGTCGCGCTGGCCCTGCGTCGCCTTGTCGGCGGAGGCGGCCGGCGGCGGATCGGCGCGCAGGCGCTCGGCCTCTTCCTTGCGCTTGGCCTCGTCCTCGTCGCCGTTGAGGCCCTTCTTGAAATCCCGCATGGCGTTGCCGAGATCGGAGCCGATGTTGCGCAGCTTGCCGGTACCGAAGATCACCACCACCACGACCAGCAGGATTATCAGATGCCAGATGCTCATGTCTTACCTCGAAAACGGACCGGACCGGAAACCACCTCGCGCGGCGCGCCGGTCTTCCGTATCAGCGCGAAGTGTACTCCTCAAGCCGGTCGCGGAAATCCACCACCGGCGTCGGCACGTTGCTGACGCCGCCTTCGAAGATGCGCCGCGGCGTGATGCCGGCGCCGTAGATCGCGGCGTTCGCGTCGTAGTCGATGCGCAGCGCCGAGCCGTCCAGCGCCACGCCGGCGAACAGGCCGCGGCTGCGCGAGTACGAGTAGATCTCGGCCTTCATCTGCGCGTCGGTGGATGCCGTGGCGGTGCGCCCGACCGGGCCGGCCGCGGCGGACGCGTCGGCACCCAGGGTGAACTTGCCGTTGACGATCGAATCCACGCCGCGCTGGGTGCGGAACACCAGGATCACGTCGGTCGAGGACACGCCGACCTGGAAGCCCACGCTGCCGCCGGTCATGGTGATGAAGCTGGGGTTGGACCAGGTGCCGTCCGGACCCTTCACCGAGATCAGCCCCTCGCCGCGGCGGCCGCCGAAGATGAAGCCGGCCTTGATCATGTCAGGGATCACCGCGATCGCCCTGGCATTTTGCAGCAGGTCCTGCGGGATCGACTTGTCCGGCGCCTGCATGATGTCGTTGAGCACGCGCACGGCGTTGCTGGCGCGCACCAGCGGCGGATCCTCGGCGTGCACGGCCATGGCCGGCAGCAACAGGGCCAGTCCGGCCAGCAGCAGGCGTTGCAACGATGTCTTCAACATGGGGCAGCTCCACACTCGGGTTCGGGGGAAGGCGCGGCGCCACGCGGTACGCCGGGCTTGTGGCAGACTGCGCGGTTCCAGCGGCCACGACTGTCACGATGCCACGCAGCAACCACTATACCGGCGTTGCCGAGGATTCCGACGCGCCGGTCGTTCAGTCCGTTCAGGCTGGCGTGCTGCTGGTCAACCTGGGCACACCGACCGCGCCGACCGCCAGCGCGGTGCGGCCGTACCTGGCCGAATTCCTGGGCGACCCGCGGGTGATCGACTACCCGCGCTGGCTGTGGTGGCTGATCCTGCACGGGGTGATCCTGCGCGTGCGGCCACGGCGTTCGGCGCACGCCTACGCGCGGATCTGGGATGACCGCGGCTCGCCGCTGCGCTACGGCAGCGAGGCGCTGGCCGCCGGCCTGCAGGCCGAGCTGGACCGGCAACGGCCCGGCACGCTGCGGGTGGCGCTGGCGATGCGCTACGGTGAGCCGTCGGTGGCGCATGCCATCGGACGGCTGCAGCGCGAGGGCGTGCGCCGGCTGCTGGTGCTGCCGCTGTACCCGCAGTACTCGGCCACCTCCACCGGCTCGGTGATCGACGCGGTGGCCGACGCCTGCAAGCGGTTGCGCTGGCCGCCGGAGCTGCGCTTCGTCAACGACTACCACGACGACCCCGGCCACATCGAGGCGCTGGCCGCCGGCATCGAGCGCTGGTGGGCGGCGAACGGCCGCGGCGAGAAGCTGCTGCTGTCGTTCCACGGCATCCCCGAGCGCTACGTGCGGCTGGGCGATCCCTACGCGGAACAATGCCGACGCACCGCGCAGCTGCTGCGCGAACGGCTGCAACTGGGTGAAGACGGATTGATCGTCAGCTTCCAGTCGCGGGTGGGCCGCGAGCGCTGGCTGCAGCCGTACACCGACGCCACCGTGCGCCGGCTCGCCGCCGACGGCGTGCGCAAGCTCGACGTGGCCTGCCCCGGCTTCGCGGTGGACTGCCTGGAGACGCTGGAGGAGATCGCGATGCAGAACCGCGATTTCTTCGCCGCCGCCGGCGGCGAGGCGCTGCGCTACATCCCCGCCCTCAACGACAGCGCTGGGCAGGTGGCCAGCCTCGCCGCGCTGGTGCGCCGGCACCTGGGCGGCTGGCCGGAAGCCGCCGCGTGACGACTCCCGTCGAGCACCGCATCGCGCTGCCGCACCTGTCATTGGCCGCGCAGGCCTGGGGCGACGACACGCGCCCTCCGCTGCTGGCGCTGCACGGCTGGCTCGACAACGCCGGCAGCTTCGCGCATCTGGCGCCGCGGCTGGCCGCGCGCTGGCGGGTGATCGCGCTGGACCTGCCCGGCCACGGCCACTCCGGCCATTTCGCCGCCGGCGCCAGTTACCACTACGTCGATCATGTGCAGGCCGTGCTGGCCGCCGCCGACGCACTGCGGCTGGATCGCTACGCCCTGCTCGGCCATTCGCTGGGCGCGGGCATCGCCGCCCTGGTCGCCGCCGCGCGGCCCGAACGGATCGAACGCCTGCTGCTGATCGAAGGCCTCGGCCCGCTCGGCGACGACGGCTCGCACACCCTGCAGCGCTTTCGCGACGCACTGGCCCCTCGCGGCGACAACGGCAAGCCGTTGCGGGTGTTCCGCAACGTCGACCTGGCGATCAGCGCACGCAGCCTCGCCAGCGGCCTCCCTGCCGAACAGGCGCGACCGATCGTCGAACGCGGCTTGGTCGCAACCGACGGCGGCTGGCGCTGGCGCAGCGACCCGCGGCTGACCCGCCCCAGCCCGGTGCGGATGGCCGAAGCGCAGGTGCACGCGCTGCTGCGCGGCATCGCCGCGCCCACCGCCCTGCTGCTGGCGCGACCGACCACGCCCTACCTGCCCGGCGCACCGATGCAGGCGCGCGCCGATTGCGTGGCGGACATCGTCGTCAGCCACCTCGACGGCGGCCACCACCTGCACCTGGAACACCCGCAGGCCGTCGCCGACTGGATCGAGACCTCGTCGCTGCCACTGTAGGGCGGGCACTGCCCGCCGTTCTGCACCACACAAGGCAAAGGCTGGAACACCCGCAGGCCGTCGCCGACTGGATCGGCCGATCACGAAACCCGTAGGAGCGCACCCTGTGCGCGATGGCTCTTCGTCGCGTGCACGTGGCGGAAAGCATCGCGCACAGGGTACGCTCCTACGGAAATTACCCGCGACGTCAGGGTTGCTTCAGCCCCAGCACGTCGAGGCCCTGCTCGAAGCGGATGTCGACCGGGATGTGCGCCTGGTCGAGCCGCTTCAGGTCGCCGGCCAGTTCGGCGTCGACGGCACCCATCTGGTCGGTGAGCTGCTTCGCGGCCTCGTAGTCGCCGTCGCCCTGGATAGTCAGCAGCTTCGCCGACAGCGCGTTCATCGCCGCGGTCATCTTGTCGAAGTCGACGCGGTAGCGGCCGGTCTTTTCGTCGCGGCTGAACGCGCCCTGCTGCTTGAAGAAATTGAAGCGCACCATGTTCGCCTTGGCGTGCGCGTCGCTGGCGCCGAAGCGCACCGAGCGCAGGATGCCGGCGAGGAAGGTGACGTAGTTGTCCATCAGCTTCGACTTGTCCAGCTCGCCCTTGCCGGCCAGCTTGCTGACCATGTACAGGCCGAGGATGTCGGCCTTGCCCTCCTCGAAGCTGGAGGCCTGGTCCTTCAGCGCCTTGCGCACGGGGCCCTTGCCGTCCAGCCCGCTCTTGCCAAGCACGTTCTTGATGCCCAGCCCATGCGCCACCTCGTGGAACATGGTGTTCTGGAAGAACGCGTCGAAGCTGAGGTTCTTCTGCTGGTCGTCGGCGATCAGCGCCTTCGCGATCGGCAGCATGATCCGGTCGAACTTCGCCTGCATCACGTTCTCCAGCTGCAGCCGGCGCGCACCCTTCTTCAACTGCACCTGCTCGTCGTTGGGCAGGTTGATCGCGATGGTCTTGGCGCCGGCGTTGGCGTCGCCGCCGTAGTAGATCGCGAAGTAGGCGTTGAGGTCGGCGTCGGAGCCGGGCTTCTCCGCCTTGTACTTGTCGGCCACCGGCAGCTCGCGCTGCAGTTCGGGCAGGTACCTGGCGAAGCGGGCCAGCTTCGCGCTCCAGGCCTGGTCCTTGATCAGCACGTAGGATTCGTAGCTGGCCTTGTAGCCGTACAGCTGGTCCTCGTAGGTCTCGATCGGGCCGATTACGATGTCGACCGGGTTGTGCTTCATGTCCATCCAGGCAAAGTCGCTGGCCTGGTAGTCGTCGCTCAAGAGCGCGTCGGCGCGCAGCGTGAGGTACTTGCGGAAGCCGGGGTCGCGCGCCAGCTTCGCGGCCTGGCGCAGCAGGCCGGCGGTCTTCTCCAGCTCGGCCTTGTACGCCTCGTGGTAGGGCACGGTGATCAGCTGGCCCTGGGCGTCGCGGCGCAGCAGGGTGTACAGCGAGGTCTTGTCCTTCAGCGAGGACTTTTCGAACTCGGCCTTGCCCATGTCGGCCGGATAGAACTGCGCGCCCGGCGGACGCGCGCCGACGCCGTCGACGAACGGCTGGTCGTTGTCCAGCCGGTCCCACGGGCCGTAGTTGATCTCGGCGAATTCGCGCGTGGCCGGGTCGGCGATCTTCTGCAGCAGCGCGTTCTTGTCGCCCCATGCCTGCCGCCAGTAGATCGCGTTCATGCTGTCGGCCGCCTCGACCAGCAGCGCGATCATCTTCTTCTGCCTGGCGTCGAACTTCGACAGGTCGGCGCCGAGCTTCACCGTGGCGTAGCCGGCCAGGTGCCGCTGCACCGCGGTGCCGGTCCCGTCGCCGGTGGACGCCAGGGCGGGCGCGCTGGCGGTCGGCGCCGGCGCCAGCTCTTCCTTCGACACCGGAGCCGGCGTGTCCTGGCGGGAGGAGCAGGCGGCCAGCGCCAGCAGCAGGCATACGGGCAACAGGCGTCGGACCATGGCGATTCCTTGGCGGGGGATGGCCCATGGTATCGCGCCCTCCGCCATGCCGGCGTCCGCGCGTTGCGCGCCGCATCAGGCGCCTGACGAGCTGCACGTGCCGCATCGCCGGCGTTCGGCTATCGTGCGCCTCTCCCAGCCACGCCATGTCCATGGACCAGCCGTCGACTCCCGCCGAACCGCGCCACCGTGCCGCACTGGCCTTCATCTACGTCACGGTGCTGCTGGACATGCTGGCGTTCGGCATCATCATCCCGGTGTTGCCGCACCTGATCGAGCAGCTGGCCGGCGGCGGCATCGCGAAGGCGGCGTGGTGGGTGGGCATCTTCAGCACCGTGTTCGCGATCGTGCAGTTCGTGTTCTCGCCGGTGCAGGGCGCGCTGTCGGACCGCTACGGACGGCGCCCGGTGATCCTGATCTCCAACCTGGGCCTGGCGGTGGATTTCGTGGTGCTGGCGCTGGCGCCCACGCTGTGGCTGCTGTTCCTGGCACGCATCCTGCTCGGGATGACCGCCGCCAGCTTCAGCACCGCCAATGCCTATATCGCCGACATCACGCCGAAGGAAAAGCGCGCCGCCGCGTTCGGCATCCTCGGCAGCGCGTTCGGGCTGGGCTTCATCATCGGGCCCGGCCTGGGCGGGTTCCTCGGCGGCATCGCGCTGCGCCTGCCGTTCTGGGTAGCGGCGGGGCTGGCGCTGTGCAACTTCCTGTACGGCTGCTTCATCCTGCCCGAGTCGCTGCCGAAGGAGCGCCGCACCCACCGGCTCGAACTGCACAGCGCGCATCCGTTCGGCTCGCTGAAGCTGCTGCGCCGCTACCCGCAGGTACTCGGCCTGGCGGTGGTGCTGTTCCTGGTTTACCTGGCGCACTACGTGCTGCAGACGGTGTTCGTGCTGTACGCGGACTACCGCTACCACTGGGGCCCGCAGGCGGTCGGCTACGTGCTGATGCTGGTCGGCGCCTGCGACGGCGCGGTGCAGGCGCTGCTCACCGGCAGGCTGGCGCCGCGCTTCGGCGAACGTCGCGTGCTGCTGGCCGGCATGCTGTTCGGCGTGGGTGCGTTCCTGGTGATGGGTGTCGCCAATACCGGCTGGGTATTCCTGCTCGGCGTGCCGCTGCTGGCGCTGTGGGGGCTGGCGATGCCGCCGATCCAGTCGATCATGACCCAGCAGGTCGACCCTTCCGAACAGGGCCGGTTGCAGAGCGCGATCAGCAGCCTCGGCAGTTTCGCCGGCATCTTCGGGCCCTATCTGTTCGCCCAGGTCTTCGCGCTGTCGATCGCCCCGGCTTCGCCCGTGCACCTGCCCGGTGTAGCCTTCGTGCTTTCCGCCGCCCTGATGCTGGCCGGCATGCTGATCGCTGCCCGGGTGACGCGAAGCCTGCCGATTGCCGCCGGTCCGCGGCCGGCCGAGCCGGTTCCCGCCGTGTTCCCCGGTGACCTGCCCCCGCTCGCCACCGCCCATCCCTCCGCCCCCCCTCACCCACCACAGGAAGATCACCCATGACCATCTCGATGTACCAGGTCGCCGTTCCCGTCTTCGTCCGCGCACTGGGCAACCTCGCCCACGTGCTGAAGAAGGGTGAGCAGCACGCGAAGTCGAAGAACGTCAGCGACGAAGTGCTGCTGCAGACCCGGCTGATCCCCGACATGCTGCCGCTGATCAAGCAGATCCAGATCGCCTGCGACATGGCCACCCGCGGCACCGCCCGCCTGGCCGGCGTGGAGCCCAAGAGCTTCGAGGACAACGAGACCACGCTGGAGCAGGCCCACAGCCGCATCGAGCGCTCGATCGCGTACATCGAGAGCTTCAAGCCGGAGCAGATCGACGGCAGCGAGACCCGCGCGATCCACCTGAAGATGCGCAACGGCGAGATGAACTTCGAAGGCCAGGCCTACCTGCTGCATTTCACCCTGCCGAACCTGTTCTTCCACTGCACCACCGCCTACGACATCCTGCGCCAGGCCGGCACCGACATCGGCAAGACCGACTTCATCGGCAACACCTGAACAGGCGGCATGGCGGCGGCCCACGGAAGGGTCGCCGCAGCCAAATGCAAAAAATGTGATGTGCTCCGCATTTTGCCGCCGGCCGATGGCCCGACTCCTGCTTCAAAGGAAAGGACACCTCCATCGTCCCTCCCTTTTTCGAGCAAGCGTCATGGAACAGATCAAATGCATCATCGTCGGCGGCCCGCAGCACGGCCTGGTGCTCCGCCATCCGTGGGACCGGCGCCGCCCGGTCCCGTTGTGCGTGACCGCCGCCGACGGCGAGCCGTGCGTCGTCGCCGCCCGACGGCATGACCGAAGCATGCGTCCGCACTACCTGCTGCTGCACCCGCGCGCCACGGGCGAACAGATCCTGACCATGCTGGCGGCATGAACTGACCCGCCGGGTCACTTCGGGGCCGCGCCGCGCGCGCTGGCGGCCGCCCGGGGACCGGACACGAGGCCGCAGGCCCTGCTGCGCTTGTCGGGTGCGCGCCATCGCATCGACAATAGCCGATCGGGCCAACGCCCATCTTTCCGGGCCCCCATGCTGCGACTGACCGACCTCAAGCTGCCGCTCGATCACGGCGAGGCCGCGCTCACCGCCGCGATCCTCAAGCGGCTGGACATCGACGCCGCCGCGCTCACCGGCTACACCGTCGCCCGGCGCGGTTACGACGCCCGCAAGCGCGGCGCGATCATGTTGATCTACGCGCTGGACATCGACACCCCGCGCGAGGCCGAGCTGCTGCAGCGCCACGCCGACGACCCGCACGTGCAGCCCACGCCGGACACGAACTACCGCTTCGTGGCCCAGGCGCCGCCTCGACTGGAGCACCGCCCGCTGGTGATCGGCTTCGGCCCCTGCGGGCTGTTCGCCGGATTGGTCCTGGCGCAGATGGGCTTCCGTCCGATCATCCTCGACCGCGGCAAGGAAGTGCGCGAGCGCACGAAAGATACCTGGGACCTGTGGCGCAAGCGCCAGCTGCACCCGGAGTCGAACGTGCAATTCGGCGAGGGCGGCGCCGGCACGTTCTCCGACGGCAAGCTGCACAGCCAGATCCGCGACCCGCAGCACCACGGCCGCAAGGTGCTGACCGAATTCGTCAAGGCCGGCGCGCCGGAGGAAATCCTCTACGTCAGCAAACCGCACATCGGCACGTTCCGGCTGGTCTCGATGGTGGAGAACATGCGCGCCACGATCGAAGCGCTGGGCGGCGAGATCCGCTTCAGCCAGCGCGTCGACGACCTGCTGCTGGAACCGTGCGTGGATGGCCAGCGGCAGATCCGCGGCGTCACCCTGGCCAGCGGCGAGCAGATCCGTGCCGATCACGTGGTGCTCGCGCTCGGCCACAGCGCGCGCGACACCTTCGCGATGCTGCACGCGCGCGGCGTCTACCTGGAAGCCAAGCCGTTCTCGATCGGCTTCCGCATCGAGCATCCGCAGTCGGTGATCGACGGCGCGCGCTTCGGCCCGCAGGCCGGCCACCCGATCCTCGGCGCCGCCGACTACAAGCTGGTGCATCACGGCAAAGGGGGGCGCTCGGTGTACAGCTTCTGCATGTGTCCCGGCGGCACGGTGGTGGCCGCCACCAGCGAACCCGGCCGGGTGGTCACCAACGGCATGAGCCAGTATTCGCGCAACGAGCGCAACGCGAACGCGGCCGTGGTGGTCGGCATCGACCCATCCGATTTCGCGCCCTACGACTCCACATCTGATGAAAGCGGCGGCGGCCCGCTCGCCGGCATCGCCCTGCAGCGCGCACTCGAAAGCCACGCCTATGTGCTGGGCGGCGAAAACTACAGCGCCCCGGCGCAACTGGTCGGCGACTTCCTTGCCGGCCGCGCCTCGCGCGAATTCGGCGACGTGCAACCCTCGTACAAGCCCGGCGTCACCCTGGGCAGCCTCGACAGCGCGCTGCCCGGCTACGCGATCGCCGCGATCCGCGAGGCGTTGCCCGCGTTCGAACGGCAGCTTCGTGGTTACGCGATGCACGACGCCATCCTCACCGGCGTCGAGACGCGCACCTCCTCGCCGGTGCGGATCAGGCGCGACGACAGCCTGCAAAGCCTCAACACCCGCGGCCTCTACCCCGCCGGCGAAGGCGCCGGCTACGCCGGCGGCATCCTGTCCGCCGCGGTGGACGGCATCAAGGTGGCCGAGGCGGTGGCGCTGAGCATCGCCGGCAGCCAGGTTTCGTCCTGCGCTTGATTGCGCCCGCGGCGGCCGCATCTTGATCGGGTCCGCGGCACCCGCGCTGCCCGCCTCACGATGAAGGTATCCCGATGTCCACGCCCGCTCCTCTTCGCATCGACTTCGTTTCCGACGTTTCCTGCCCGTGGTGCGCGATCGGGCTGGCTTCGCTGCAGCAGGCGCTGGCGAAGCTGGAGGGCGAGGTCAGCGCGGAGATCCACTTCCAGCCGTTCGAGCTGAATCCGCAGATGGCGGCGGAGGGCGAGGACGCCGTCGAGCACCTGGTGCGCAAGTACGGCAGTTCGGCCGGGCAGATCGCGGCGAACCAGGAGGCGATCCGCGAACGCGGCGCGGCGCTGGGCTTCACCTTCGAGATGGATCGGCGCAGCCGCGTCTACAACACGTTCGACGCGCACCGGCTGCTGCACTGGGCCGGGTTGGAAGGCCGCCAGCTCGCACTGAAGCAGGCACTGCTGCGCGCGTACTTCACCGACGGCGAGGATGTTGGCGCGCACGGCACGCTGGTACGGCTGGCCGGCGAGGTCGGCCTGGGCGTCGAACGTGCGCGGCAGATCCTGGCCAGCGGCGAGTTCGCCGACGAGGTGCGCGCGCAGGAGGAGTTCTTCACGTCGCGCGGCATCCATTCGGTACCGGCCACCATCGTCAACGGCCGGCACCTGATTTCCGGCGGGCAGCCGCCGGAGGCGTTCGAGCAGGCGCTGCGGCAGATCGCCGCCGCGGCGTAACCCGGCTCACGCGCCGGCGGCGTGCGGCTCCTGCGGCGGGGTGATCGGCGCCGGATGGCCGAGCAGGTAGCCCTGGCCCATCTCGCAGCCCATCGCCATCAGCGCGCCGTGCTGGATCGCCGTCTCGATGCCTTCGGCGATCACCTGGATGTTCAGCGCGCGGGCCAGCGCCAGGATCGCGGCCACCACGGTGGTGCTGGAGGTGTTGGCGCCCTTGTCCAGCTCGTTCACGAATGCGCGGTCGATCTTCAGGATGCGCAGCGGCAGCGAGTGCAGGTAGCTGAGCGAGGAGTAGCCGGTGCCGAAGTCGTCCAGCGCCGCGCCTACGCCGATCGCGCGCAGGCGGTCGAGGGTGGCGCGCACGTGCTCGGGATTGTCCAGCAGCGCGCCTTCGGTGACTTCTATCACCAGCCGCGACGGCGACAGGCCGGTGCGCTCCAGCAACCGGACCAGGCGCCGGTCGAAATCCGCATGGCGCAGGTGCAGCGCCGAGACGTTCACCGTCATGAAGACGTCGGTGCGGTGCAGCCGCAGCAGCCGCCTGCAGCTGAGTTCGAACATGCGCCAGTCGATCGCCTCGACCAGGCCGCTGTCCTCGGCGATCTTCAGGAAATCGCCCGGCCGCAGCAGGCCGCGCTGCGGATGGTTCCAGCGGATCAGCGCCTCGTAGCCGACCACCCGGTCGCTGCCGTCGAGCGCGCAGATCGGCTGGAAGTGCGGCTCGAACTGGTCGTGCAGCAGCGCCTGGCGCAGCTCGCCTTCCATCGCCAGCACGTCGACCACGTCCCTGGCCAGCCTCTCGTCGAACAGCTCGTAGCGCTTGCGCCCCAGCTCCTTGGCCCGGTACAGCGCGATGTCGGCGTCGCGCAGCACCTCGTCGGCGCCCGCGTGGCGGCTTTCGCCAACCGCGATGCCCACGCTGGCGGTCACCTGCAGCTCCTTGCCGGCGACCAGCATCGGCGCGCCCAGCGCATCCAGCACGCGCTGCGCCACGATGGTGGCCGCCGACGGCAGGTCGTCCTGTTCCAGCAGGATCGCGAACTCGTCGCCGGACAGCCGCGCCACCAGGTTGGGATGACGCACGCAGCCGGCCAGCCGCGTCGCCACTTCCTTCAGCACCTCGTCGCCGGCGAGGTGGCCGAGGCTGTCGTTGATGATCTTGAAGCGGTCCACGTCCAGGTACAGCAGTACGCAGCGACGCGGCGGCTCGCGCCGCATCGTGGCCAGCGCGCGGTCGATGCGGTCGCGCAGGTAGCTGCGGTTCGGCAGCCCGGTGAGCGAGTCGTGCATGACCTGATGGCGCAACTGGTCCTGCATGCGCTCGCGCTCGATGATTTCCTTGCGCAGCGCCAGCGTGCGCTCCTCCACGCGGTGTTCAAGCTCCTCGTAGGCCTGCTTCAGCGATTCGGCGGAGCGGCGCCGGGTGAGGCTGTTGGCGACCTGCGAGGCGACGAAGCTGAGCAGTTCCTGGTCGGCCGGGCCGTACGCCACGTCGGCCCGGTAGCTCTGCACGGAGACCAGGCCGATCACTTCGTCGCCGACCATCAGCGGCACGCCCAGCCAGGATTCGGCCGGCGAGTTCATGCGCCCCGGCGCAATCTCGCCGCGGCGCTCCAGTTCCTCGATGTCCGGATTGTCGACGCGCAGCGCCCGGCCCAGGCGCAGCACGTACTCGCTCAGGCCGCGCCCCAGCGGACGTTCGGCCGGCGGCGCCAGCACCGCGTCCACCGAGTAGGGAAAGGCCAGCCGCCGGCCGTCGTCGGAGAGCAGCGCGATGAAGAAGTTCTCCGCGTTCAGCAGCTCGCCGACCACCGCGTGCACGCGCCGGTAGAACGCGTCCTGGTCGACATCCGCCGTCGCCAGCTCGGCGAGCTGGAACAGCGCCGACTGCAGGTGCTCGGCGCGCTGGCGCTCCAGGATCTCCAGCTGCAGGCCGCGGTTCGCCTCGGCCAGCTGCAGCGTACGCAGTTGCACGCGCTGCTCCAGCTCTTCCTTGCCCTGCTTGCGCTCCAGCGCGGTGAGGATGTGGCTGCCGACGAACTGCAGCAGGGCGAGGTCCTCGTCGGTGAAGCCGATGTCCGGGCGATAACTCTGCACCACCAGCACGCCACACGGCTGGCTGCCGCGCAGCATCGGCACGCCGAGCCAGTCGTGGCTGTCCGGACCGATCAGGGCCACCGGCCCGGCCACCTGGCTGCGCAGTTCCTCGGCGTCGCCCATGCGGGCCTTGCCATCGCTGATCACGTGCCAGGTCAGCGTGTGCTCGATCGCGCTCAATGGCAGGTCACGGCCGACCTCGAACAGGGGTGACGACTCGACATCGACGAAATACAGGAAACGGATCGTGCTACGCGCGACATCGTGCAGCACGATGAAGAAATTCTCCGCGTACATCAGCGTGCTGACGATCGCATGGATGCCGCGCAGCATGTCCGGCATGTCGCGCTCGGAACCGGCCAGGTCGGAAATCGCGAACAACGCGCGCTGGAGCGCCTCGGAACGTTCGAGCTGCTCGTGCGAATCCTGCAGCTCGGCCCATTCCAGGGCGCGCCGCAGGTGCTGGCCGGCGAGCCGCAGCGGCGCCTCCAGATCGTCGAAAAAACCGCCGGCCGCCGGTTCGTCCAGCTGCAGCAGCAGCAAGGCCGGCTGCGGCTGCACGCACAGGCGGACCGCCACGCGCGATCCGTCCGGATGCCGGTGCGGGGCGGTCGCGCGAACGGCGCCGGCCAGCCATGCCTCATCCATCGCGGCCGGCAACGGCGGCACGCTGCGCCAGGTTGCGCCATCGTCCAGCCCCCACACCACGCAGGCGGCGGAACAGCCCGGCAAGGCCTGCGCCAGCTCGGCGATCGCGCCGGCCACCTCGTCCGGCGCATGCGCTGCGGTCAGCCGGGCCAGCCAGCCCAGCTGCAACGATCCTTCGTACGACATCGACCCGACGGCACCGTCATGCTTCATCGATGAGCTTCCCCCTTGCCCGGGCGTCCCCTCGCCCATCGGTCGAACCGCTCCTGCCGACCGCATGGCGACGCCGGGCTATCGCCAGCCTGCCTGCATGCGGGTGAACGCGCAATACCGATAAACTGCCGCCTGCCGTCCGGCGTCACGCTCGCCGCCGCCATGCACCTCGCATCATCAGCGCCACAGGCTTCCGATCCACCGCATGCTCGCCGACTCCACCAAAGACGCCATCCGCGCCGCCTACACGCGCCTGAAGGACGGCCTGCCGGATTTCCGTGCGCGCGCCTCGCAGGGACGCATGATCGCCGAGGTGGCCAAGGCACTGGCCACCGAAGGCGGCGTGGCGGTGATCGAGGCTCCCACCGGCACCGGCAAGTCGATGGCCTACCTGATCGCCGGGGTGGCGGTGGCGCGCTTCCAGAAGAAGAAGCTGCTGATCGCCACCGCCACCGTGGCGCTGCAGGAACAGCTGGTGCAACGTGACATCCCGCTCTACCTCGGGCTCAACGGCATCGAGGCGAAGGTGGCGCTGGCCAAGGGCCGCGGCCGCTACCTGTGCCCGCGCAACCTGCTGATGGCGCGCAACAGCATCAACGACAGCGCACAGATGGGCCTGGCCGGTTTCGATGCGGATCTCGCGCTGTGGAGCAAGCCGCCGCAGGCGCGCGACAAGCAGGCACTGGCCAAGCTCGGCGCCGCGTTCGACCGCAACGAGTGGGACGGCGACATGGACGGCGCGCCGGAGCCGGTCAGCGACCTGCTGCGGCCGATGATCACCACCAGCGCCGGCGGCTGCACCAACCGCAAGTGCGGCCAGTTCATGATCTGCCCGTTCTTCGCCGCGCGCCGCGCGGTGGACGACGCCGAGATCATCGTGGCGAACCAGGACCTGGTGCTGGCCGACCTCACCATGCCGGGCGAGGATGAGAGCTGGGGCGGCGTGATCCTGCCGCGTCCGGACGAAACGCTGTACGTGTTCGACGAAGCCCACCACGTGCCGGGCAAGGCGATCGACCGCGGCGCGGCCGAGGTCTACATGACCGCCACCGTGCGCCAGCTGAGCCGGCTCGGCCGGCAGGTGCACGCGGCGTATTCGCTCACCGACAAGGAAAGCCTGGGCAAGCTTGCGCTGGATGCCGGCGACGCGAAGCTGCAGGAACTCAGCGACGCGCTGGAAGAGCTGGAAAAGGCCATCCGCCTCGGCTGGCTGCCCGACCCGGCCGAGACCGAGCCGATGTACCGCGGTTCGCTGGGCCAACTGCCCGAGCCGTGGGTGGAGCACGCGCGCATGCTCAGCCTGCTCACCGGCGAGGTGCAGCGCTGGCTCGGCGCGGTGCGCCGCGCGGTGGTCGAGATGACCGACGGCGGGCCGACCCAGGAGGCGCTGTCGCGCGAGCTGGGCATCGCGCTGGAACGCATCGGCCGACAGGCGGCCTGCTGGCGCGCATGGTCCGGCGACGATCCCGACGACGCGCCGCCGCTGGCGCGCTGGGTCACCCTGGGCGGCGACCAGCAGCTGGTCTGTCACGCCTCGGCGGTCTCCGCCGCCGGCCTGCTGCGCAGCGTGCTGTGGGGCAACGCCAGCGGCGTGCTGCTGACCTCGGCCACGCTGAGCGCCGGCGGCAATTTCCGCGGCTTCGCCGATGCGGTGGGCCTGCCCGACGACGCGGTGACGCTGAGCCTGCCCTCGCCGTTCGACCTCGCTGCACAGGCGCGGCTGGAAGTGCCGGCGATGCGCAGCCTGCCCGACGCGCGCGAAGCGCACGCCGAGGAAATCAGCGCGTGGCTGGCGGAAAACCTCGACTGGGATGCCGGCAACCTGGTGCTGTTCACCTCGCGCGCCAAGCTCGACCGCGTGCTGCAGAAGCTGCCGATCGCGCAGGTGCGCAGGGTGCGCGCGCAGGGCTCGCTGGGCAAGTCGCAGCTCGTCGCCGAGCACTGCGCCGACATCGAGGCGGGCAAGGGCAGCACGCTGTTCGGGCTGGCCTCGTTCGGCGAGGGCCTGGACCTGCCGGGCAAGCTGTGCGAGACGGTGGTGATCACCCAGCTGCCGTTCGCCGTGCCTACCGACCCGGTCGGCGCCACCTATGCGGAGTGGTTGGAATCGCGCGGGCGCAACCCGTTCATCGAGGTCAGCATCCCCGAGGCCACGCGCCTGCTCACCCAGTACTGCGGCCGCCTGATCCGCAACGAGACCGACCACGGCCGCATCGTGCTGCTGGACCGCCGTGTGGTCACCAAGCGCTACGGCGCCGGCATGCTGAAGGCGCTGCCGCCGTTCCGGCGCGTCATCGAGAGAACCGCATGATCATCCGCCTGGCCGATTGCCCGCCGCAGCCGTGGAAGAACGGCCTGGGCCGCACCCGCGAAATGGCCGTCCAGCCGTCCGTCGACGGCAGCGGCGGCTTCCTCTGGCGGATCAGCGTGGCCGAGGTCGACAGCGCCGCGCCGTTCTCCTCGTTTCCCGGCATCGACCGGCAGATCGTGCTGCTCGACGGCGCCGGCTTCACGATGACGCTGGACGACAGCCGCGTGCACGCGCTGACCACGCCGTTCGCGCCGTTCGCGTTTCCCGGCGAGGCGAAGGTGGACGTGGCGCTGGCCGGCGGCCCCACCCGCGACTTCAACCTGATGCTACGCCGCGGACACGTGCGCGGCGGCATCGAGGTGTGGCGGGATGCGGGCGCGCGCGCGGCCGACGCCGCCACCGTGCTGGTGTACTGCGCCCGCGGCGCGATCGGCAGCGCCGACGGCGCGCTGCAACCGGGCGACGCCTGGCGGCCGTCGCCCGGTGCCGCGGCGCCGACCCTGCATCCGGGCGCGCTGGCGCTGGTCGTGCGGGTCGAAGCCGTCACCTGACGAATGTCACTACTGCGCTGCGCCGCGGCCCCCTATATTCGGCACTCACCGTCGCCTCCGGAGCCACCGCCATGCCCGTGCTGATCCTCGGTCTCGTATTGTTCCTTGGCATGCATTCGCTGCGCATCTTCGCCGACGGCTGGCGCACGCGGCAGATCGCCCGGCTGGGCCTGCAGCGCTGGAAGGCGCTGTACACCGTAGTGGCGATCGCCGGCTTCGTGCTGATCTGCTGGGGCTTCGGGCTGGCGCGCCAGCATCCGGTACTGCTGTACGTGCCGCCGCTGTGGCTGCGGCATGTCAACGCGCTGTTCACCCTGGTGGCGTTCGTGCTGTTCGTTGCGGCGCGGGTGCCGCGCAACGGCCTCAAGGCGTGGCTGCACCACCCGCAGGTGCTGGCGGTGAAGGTGTGGGCATTCGGCCACTTGCTGGTCACCGGCATGCTGCACGACGTGGTGCTGTTCGGCGCGTTCCTGCTGTGGTCGGTGGTGCTGTTCGCCACCTCGCGCCGGCGCGACCGCATCGCCGGCACGGTCTATCCGGCGGGCACGCTGCGCGGCACCGTGATCACCGTGGTGATCGGCGTGGTGGTCTGGGCCGTGTTCGCGCGGTGGCTGCACCTGTGGCTGATCGGCGTCAGCCCGATGGGCTGAGCCGGTTCCACCGTAGGGGTGCCGAGAGTCACCTGCGCGCGGACAGCCCGGCTGCGCTAGAGTTGGCCCATCCCCGCCCATGAGGAGCGACGCATGGCTGGTTTCCTGCTCTGGCTGTTGCTGCTGGTGTTCTGCTGGCCGCTCGCGCTGCTGGCGCTGGTGCTGTACCCGATCGTGTGGCTGCTGTTGCTGCCGTTCCGGCTGGTCGGCATCACCGTGAGCGCCGTGTTCGCCTTCCTCGGCGCACTGCTGATGCTGCCCGCCCGCGTATTGCGCGGGCATCCGGTCTGACCCCGCGCCGCGCGTGGAGAAGCCGCACTCGCCCTCGTGCGAGCGCAACCGCGAACCGATCCTCGGCGTGCTGCGCGAGCATTTCGCCGACCGCCGGCACGTGCTGGAGATCGGCAGCGGCACCGGCCAGCACGCGGTGCATTTCGCTGCGGCGCTGCCGCAGTTGAGCTGGCAAAGCTCCGATCGCGCGGAAAACCTGCCCGGCATCCGCGCCTGGCTGGACGAGGCGGCGCTGCCGAACACTCCGCCGCCGCTGGAACTGGACGTCGGCGGCGCCTGGCCGCCAGGCCCGTTCGACGCGGTGTTCAGTGCCAACACCCTGCACATCATGGCGTGGCCCGAAGTGCAGCAGTTGTTCGCGCAGTTGCCCGCGATCACCACCGGCGATGCGGTGCTGGCGATCTACGGCCCGTTCAACGACCGGGGCCGCTACAGCAGCGACAGCAATGCGGCGTTCGACGCATGGCTCAAGGCACGCGGCGCGCACATGGCGATCCGCGACGCCGAAGCCGTGGACGCGCTGGCCGACGCCGCCGGTTTCCACCTGCTCGCCGACGTCGCGATGCCGGCGAACAACCGCTGCCGCGTGTGGCGGCGCCACCACGGCTGAGCAGCGCCTGCACGGCAGGCCTGCATAACCGCGCCGAACCGGGTACAAAGGCGGCATGAAGTCGATCGACACGCTGACCCCCTGCCCCTGCGGCAACCCGGCCGGTTACAGCCAGTGCTGCGGCCCGCTGCACGACGGCGCCATCGCCGCCACGGCCGAGCAGCTGATGCGCTCGCGCTACAGCGCCTACGTGCTCCGGCGCGAGGACTACCTGCTGGCCAGCTGGCATGCCGACACCCGCCCGGCCTCGCTGCGCCTGGCCGCGCAGCAGCCGCCGCCGACCTGGCTGGGGCTGGAGGTGCGTCGCCAGCAGGTCGTCGACGACGACCACGCCGTCGTGGAGTTCGTCGCCCGCTATCGCCTCGGCGGCGGCCGCGCGCAGCGCCAGCACGAGACCAGCCGCTTCGTGCGCGAAGACAGCCGCTGGTACTACCACGACGGCGAGCTGAAGAGCTGACGCTCAGAAACCCTGCACGCCGGCCGCATGCAGGCGTGTGGCCAGCGTGCGAACCTCGGGGCAGGCGAAGAACGCCACCAGCTGGTTCGCGCGGCCGCTGCCGATACCCTCCAGCGCCTGCCAGTCGTTCGCCCCGCGCGCGCTCAGCGCGGCCCAGTCGGGAAACCCGTCAGCCACGCTGGAGGGCACGCCCAACGCCTGCAGCCAGCGCGCGAACGGGCGATCGCGCGCATCGGCGAAGGAACGAGCCAGCAGCGCGGCGCGCGCCGGACCGAGGCCGGACACGGTGGCGAGTCGGGCCGGTGTGAGCTCCATCCAGTCCAACAGGCCGTGCACCAGCCCGGCGTCGATCAGCGCCTGCCAGGTATCCGCACCGAGCCCCTCCAGCTGCAGGCCCTGCCGGCCGCCCAGCCACAGCAGCCGCGCACGGAACTGCTGTTCGCAGCCCGGCGTGGCCTGCCAGCAGGTCAACGGGCCGTGTTGCGCCGGATCCGGCGGAGTCACCGCCATCCGCTGCCGCGCGCGCCACGCCACCGACTGCAGGCGCGGGATGGTCAGCCCGGCCAGCGCCACCTCGACCTGGTCGCCGGGGCGGATGTCGAGTTGCTGCCAGCGCCTGAGCGAACCTACGCTGACCCGCTGCACGCGACGGTCGTCCAGCTGCACCGGCGCCAGCTCCAGCACCGGCGTGATGCGGCCGCTGCGGCCTACGGTGAATTCCACCGCGCGCACTTCGGCCAGCGCCGACGCGGCCGGATACTTCCACGCCACCGCCCACTCCGGCGGCACCGCCGGCCAGCTCGCGGCCGGTGGCCGGCGGCCCTGGCGCAGTACCGTGCCGTCGGCGGCGAACGGCATCGCGTGGCGATACCACCGCTCGCGCCACTGCTTCACGTCATCCGGCGTGGCGACCGGCCGCGTATACGCCACGCTGTCGGCCAGGCCCATCGCCGCGAGCCCGGCCAACCGCGCCGGCATGTCGGCCGGCCCGCTGGGCCAGTCCCACACGAACAGGCCGATCCGCGCCGCGCTGTCGGCATCCAGCGAGCGGCGCGCCAGCGCGCCGGCCACCGCCGAGCGCGCGTTGGCACCGCCGTCGTCGGCCTGCACGTGGCCGGGCAGGCGCCAATACAGCTCGCCCTGCAACACCACCCGCGCCGGCGCGTGCGGCAGGCGCTTGGGAATCGCCTCGATCGCCTGCGCCGGCTGCGTCCAATCCGAGCCCTGCAAGCCGTCGCCGCGGCTGGTCGCCTGGCGCAACTGGCCGTCCACGTACAGCAAGGTGACCGCCACGCCATCGACCTTCGGCTGCACCCACAGGTCGCGGCCGCCGCGTTCATGCATCCATGCGCTGATCGCCATGCTGTCCGGCAACTTGGCCAGGCCGGTTTGCGCCACCGGCGCACGTACCCGGCCGCCGGCGCCGGCCAGAGGCGCCAGCGGCGCCGGTGCCTGGGCGGGGAAACAGTCCTGCCATGCGGCGAGGCGTTGCATGGCCTGGTCGTAGACCGCATCGCTCACCGGCGATCGCCCACCGGCCCGATACGCGCGGTTCCAGCCGTCCAGCCGGTCATGCAGCGCGGCCAGTTCCTGCCGCGCCTGCGCCGGCGACCAGTCCGGGCAATCGGCCGCGTGCGCCGCGCCGGCGATGGACAGCACGATGCCGACGACCCGCGAAAACCATCCCCTGCGCATGCGCCCGCTCCGTTCCGTGGACCTGGCGACAGGCTAGCCGCCGGCCGCACGCACCGGCAGCCGACGATGCCGATCGCTCGCGTAGGCGCCAGGCTAGCTGTGATCTCTCAGTAGGTTGTTCATCCGGGGTGACCCCGGAAGACTGGAGGTGCGACCCACCCACCCCTCC